>CAMLME010000011.1 GCA_946481235.1 uncultured Methylobacillus sp.
CGGCGGGCCTCCCCGCATTGCAAGGTAGCCAACCTGGTCAGGTCCGGAAGGAAGCAGCCACAACTATTGAAGCAAGTGCCGGGGGTTAGGCTCGCCCCCCATTTAATTTCTTATGCGGATGGGCTAAAGTTTGCGCTTTACCTAACCGGTCGAAAAATCCATGAGCTATCAGGTTCTGGCGCGCAAATGGCGCCCAAAGACATTCCAGGAGCTGGTCGGCCAGGAACACGTCGTTCGCGCATTATCCAACGCGCTGGAACAACAACGCCTCCATCACGCCTATCTTTTCACCGGCACCCGCGGAGTTGGCAAGACCACGCTGGCACGCATACTCGCCAAAGCGCTCAATTGCGAGACTGGCATTACCGCCACGCCCTGCGGCGTATGTTCCGCCTGCACTGAAATCGATAAAGGCCGTTTCGTTGACCTGCTGGAAGTGGACGCCGCGTCCAACACCAAGGTCGACCAGATGCGTGACCTGCTGGAGAACGCACAGTACGCGCCGACCGTGGCACGCTTCAAAGTGTTCATCATCGACGAAGTGCACATGTTGTCGACCTCGTCCTTTAATGCGATGCTGAAGACGCTGGAAGAACCTCCGGCCCACGTCAAGTTCATCCTCGCCACCACCGATCCGCAGAAAATGCCGGTGACTGTGCTCTCGCGCTGCCTGCAATTCAATTTGCGGCAAATGCCCGCTCTTGCCATTACCGACCATCTGCATGCGGTATTGCAAAAAGAAAGCATCTCTGCCGAAAACGTCGCATTGCAACTCATCGCGCGCGCGGCTTCAGGCAGCATGCGCGATGCGCTGTCGCTGCTGGATCAGGCGATCGCCTACGGTTCCGGCGCGGTACACGAGGCGGAGGTTCGGGCCATGCTGGGAGCCATCGACCAGAGCTATCTGTTCACATTGCTGAGAACCCTGGCCCAAGGCGATGGAAAGGCACTACTCGACGTTGCTCGCGGCATGGAAGAGCGCAGCCTGTCTTTCGATGCGGCACTGAGCGAATTGGCATTGCTTCTGCACCAGGTAGCACTTGCGCAATCGGTACCTGATGCAATTCCGGACGACCTTCCGGAACGTCAGCAAATTATGGAATTAGGTTCTCTGTTCAAGCCTGAAGATATCCAGCTTTATTATCAGATCGCACTTCTCGGGCGCCGCGATCTCGGCCTGGCCCCGGATGAGTATGCCGGGTTCAGCATGTGTTTATTGCGCATGCTGGCATTTTCTCCGAATGACAAACAGGCACAGAAACAGCCCACTCCTCCATTACCCACGCATGAAAAGTCAATGCCGGCTCCTCCAGCTCCAACATCACCGGCGCCGGTAGAAACAGTCCCGGTCGCCGTAGCTGCACCGCGCGAGAATCTGGCTGATAAGCAACCGGTAATTCAACAAGCCGTGGCAGAAACCAGGTCGACAGAACCTTCCAGTGCTGCGTTCGACGGCAGCTGGCGCGACCTCGTGGATAAACTCAAATTGAGCGGCATGGCCCGTATGTTGGCACAGAACTGTGCACTCCTTGAATTCGAGGGTTATCAAATGCGCCTGTCTGTGCCGCCGGAGCATAAGCACCTGCTCGACAACACCTATCAGGAAAAGCTGCGGGCAACCCTCAAGGAACATTTCGGCAAACAATTACAGGTCATCATCGAAATCAGCGGCAACGCAATCGACACACCGGCACGGCAAATCAATCAGGAAAAAGCGGCTCGACAGGCGCAAGCCGAAGCCTCAATCAAAAGCGACCCGTTCGTGCACGACCTGATGGAAAGTTTCGGCGCGACCATCATTCCGTCCACCATCAAACCTGTCCAGTAAAGGCTGGACTCGGATTCACCAAGGAGATATCACATGATCAAAGGCGGCTTGGGCAACCTGATGAAACAGGCCCAGCAAATGCAGGAAAACATGAAGCGTGCCCAGGAAGAACTGGGCAACATCGAAGTGGAAGGCCAGTCCGGTGCCGGCCTGGTCAAGGTCACGATGACCTGCCGCCACGACGTCAAGCGGGTCCAGATCGACGACAGTCTGCTCGGTGACGACAAAGACATGCTGGAAGATTTGGTGGCCGCGGCCGTCAATGATGCCGTGCGCAAAGCCGAAGCTACTTCCCAGGAAAAAATGAGCGGACTGATGGGCGGAATGCCTTTGCCTCCCGGCATGAAGCTGCCGTTCTGATCCGCGAACCAAGGCTATATATTGATTAGCCTTGTATCGAAATGAAAACCCCGACCTCCCTCGATCACCTCGTCGAAGCCTTGCGCTGCCTGCCCGGGGTCGGCCCGAAGTCGGCGCTGCGCATGGCTTATCACCTGCTGCAACGCGACCGTAGCGGCGCCGATACGCTTGCTCAGGCCTTGCAAGGTGCCCTGGAGCAGATCGGTCATTGCAGCTCGTGCAACAACTTCAGCGAACAGCCGGTATGCGATCTTTGCGCCACCGGCACGCGCGATGCACGTCTGCTATGCGTCGTCGAAATGCCGACTGACCTGATGATGCTGGAACAGACGCATACCTACCGCGGCATGTATTTCGTCCTGATGGGCAGGCTGTCCCCTCTGGATGGCATCGGGCCGCGCGAAATTCATCTGGACAGGCTCTTGAAACGCGCCCAGGACGGTGTCGTTGAAGAAGTGATACTGGCAACCAATTACACGGTCGAGGGCGAAGCCACTGCGCATTACGTCAGTGAGTTACTGAAGGCGCGCGGCATCAAGGTCAGCCGCATCGCACGCGGATTGCCGATGGGTGGCGAAATCGAGAATGTGGATAGCGGAACGCTGGCGCAAGCGATGATGGAGCGCCGCGCCGTCAAATAACGACGGGGTCCTGCAATCCCAGTTGCTGCAGCAACTCCTGCGGCGCATCGATCATGAATTCCGCATGCCAGGTTTCCGGCTGGTCATGCTCATCCAGATAACCATACCGCGCGACCACTGTGCGCATGCCGGCTGCATGACCGGCAACGATATCGCGCTCGGCATCGCCGACATAAATGCAGGTTTCCGGAGGGCAAAGTGCCAGTTCGCAAGCCAGCAACAAGGTATCCGGATATGGCTTGGGCCGCTCGGCATCATCCCCGCTGACAATGCAGGCTGCGCGCGATTCCAATGCCAATGCTTGCATCAGCCTGCCGGTAAAGCGGCGCGGCTTATTCGTAACCACACCCCACTGCATGCCTGCGCTTTCCAGTACTTCCAGCACCTCCCCCATGCCATCGAACAATGCCGGAGCCCGGGTAAAAACTTCATCGTACAGGTCGAGATACTCGTCGCGCATGGCCGCAAATGCGGCATCCGCTGGTGTCAGATCAAAGCCGATGCCCAACAACCCACGCGAACCGTGCGAGGCAAAAGGACGTATCGTTTCCTGCGCCAATGGCGGCAGTCCATGCCGTTCACGCTGCATGTTCAAAGCCAGGCCGAGATCGGGCGCGGTATCGACCATCGTACCGTCGAGGTCGAACAGTATCGTTTTAATATTCGTCATTTAGTGGCGTGCAGGATGTAATTGACCGAGACATCGCTATTGAGCCAATAGCGCTTGCTTAATGGGTTATAGGTCATCCCCGTCATGCCGGCCACATCCAGGCCAACTTGGCGGCACCACGCAGATAGCTCGGAGGGCTTGATGAACTTGCGGTAATCGTGCGTACCCTTGGGTAGCATGTTCAACACGTATTCCGCGCCTATCACTGCCAAAAGGTAGGATTTCGGGTTACGGTTAAGTGTCGAGAAAAACACCTGGCCGCCCGGCTTCACCAGCCTGGTGCAGGCTCCAACAATCGCTGAGGGGTCGGGTACATGCTCAAGCATTTCCATGCATGTTACGACGTCGAAACTTTCCGGCTGTTCTTCAGCCAACTCCTCGACCGAAACCAATCGATAGTCGACAGCAGCGCCGCTTTCGAGCTTGTGAAGCTGCGCCACTTTGAGGGCCTTTTCGCCCAGGTCGATACCGGTCACTTGCGCACCACGCCCGGCCATAGCCTCGGAAAGGATACCCCCACCGCAACCGACGTCCAGAACCGCCTTACCGCTCAGGGAAGCAATGCGGTCGATGTAATCCAGTCGCAGCGGATTGATCTCATGCAGCGGTTTGAATTCGCTTGCGGGGTCCCACCAGCGATGCGCCAATGTGGCGAATTTCTGCAATTCCGCCGGATCGACGTTTACTGATGGAACGGTTTCAGTCTGCCCTGCCATAGTGTTGCTATCTCCTTGAGCTCAGCCGGATCGATATGTGCATGGATACCGCGCTCGTAACATAGTTCACCGGCCACCCACGTATGGCTGACATGCTCTCGGCCAGCAACGTAAACCAGATGCGATATAGGATCGTAACAAGGCTGCATTTCAATCGCCGAGAAGTCCACGGCAATCATGTCCGCCAGTTTTCCATGCTCCAGCGAACCGATATTATCGTCCATCCCCAAGGCGCGCGCACCATTGATTGTCGCCATTTCCAGCACTTGCATGGCCGGAAGCACTTCAGCATCGCCGGAAGCCTTTGCTAATAGCGCAGCCAAGCGCATCTCGGCGAACATATCCAGCCGATTGTTGCTTGCCGCGCCGTCCGAACCCAAAGCCACGTTAATGCCTGCCGCCAGCATCTCGGCGACGGGGGCAATCCCGCTGCCCAATTTGAGGTTGGAGCCTGGACAGTGCGCCACGTGCGCTCCTTGCAACGCAAAAGTCTCGATCTCGATAGGCGTCATATGTACACAATGCGCTGCCAGCACATTGGGGCCCATCAGGCCGAGTTCCGTCAGTCGCCGCATGGGTCGCATACCGTATTGAGCTTCACCTTGCTCGATTTCGTGACGAGTCTCATGCAAATGCAGGTGAATGTTAGCGCCCAACTGGTCGGCATAAGTCAGCACCTTGCTGAAGACCCGATCATTGACGGTATAAGGCGCGTGCGGCGCCAAACACGTGGTAATACGGGCATGTCCGCGCAAGGCGTCGCGCGCAGAAAATCCCTTGTTCAGGTAGTCGTCTGCATCTGTGGCGTAGGCCGACGGGAAATCCAGCACTACCAAACCGAGAGAAGCACGCATGCCGGAGAGGATGACCGCGTCGGCCGCAGCCTCCGGGAAATAATACATGTCGTTAAAAGTCGTTACGCCACCTTTAAGCATTTCGGCGCATGCCAGTAGCGTTCCATCCCGGACAAAACGCTCTGAAACCATCTGCCCTTCCGCCGGCCAGATATGGTTGTTCAGCCAAGCCATAAGCGGTTGGTCATCGGCCAGGCCGCGCATCAACGTCATGGCGGCGTGCGTATGTGCATTGATCAGCCCCGGCAGCAAGGCGTGATCCGACAGGATGATCGTTTCTTTCGCCTCGTACCGCTGGCGCGCTTCACTTATCGGCAGAATTGCTTCGATACGTCCGTCGCGGACAACAACGGCGGCGTGCTCCATTACCACGCCATCAGGGCGCACCGGTATAACCCATCGCGCTTCGATGACCAGGTCGGGATTGGAGTTGAATGTGTTGGATTCCATTATTTTTGTACTCGTAAAAAAAGCCCCGACTAGCGGGGCTTTTTCTGTCATTAAGCCAGAGGCTTATTTTTCCATCGTGCGCTGGGCTTCGACTTCAACTACAACGCGACGGTTAGGTTGCAGGCAATCGATAGCTTTCTTGCCGTACACGCCCTTGCAATCGACAACGGCTTCTTTCTCGCCCTTACCAACCGCATGCAGACGGCTTTCCTCGATGCCTTGGCTCATCAGGTACTTCTTGACTTGATTGGCACGGCGCTCGGAAAGCTTCTGGTTGTAGCTGTCGGTACCGATACGGTCCGTATGGCCGGTGATCAGAACCAGTTCAACTTCCGGATGCGCTTTCATCTTCTCGGTAATTTCGGTATCGAGGATACTCTTGCCTTCGTCTTTCAGCGTCGCCTTATCGAAGTCGAACAGCACTTCTGCCGCGAGAGTAACCTTCTCGAATGCAGGCTTGTCCGGACCCACGTCCTGAGCCGGTTCGGCTTCCATCAGCGGCGGCAGCGCTTCATCTTCCGTCGGAGCAATCTCGTCCATCATCGGTGCTGCGGGTTCGGCCATCGGCTCAGCTGCAGCCATCTTCTTGGGTGCGCCGAACTTGAACAGAACGCCGAAGTTCAGGTAGGTATTGCCAACAGTCTTGTCGTCACTGAACAGCGTATCGGTATCATCCTTGGCACGGCTCCATACATGTCGGATATCCGCTTGCAGGCCAACCACTTCATTGAAGTGATATTGGAAGCCGGCACCAACATTGGCCATCCAGGAAGTCTTGCTGTCGCCAACATTGCCCGGATTGTAATCGATGTTGTTGCGTGCGACCCCCAGACCTGCCAGCAGGAATGGACGGAAACTGTCACGGCTCAGCATGTACAGGGCATCGACACCAATAAGAGTTTGTTTGTAACGGCCGCTGGTGAATGCATCATCGTCCTCATCAGGGCGAGCATAGCTGCCGCCAACCTGCACATCCCAGTGTTCGCTCAGCTCCTTACCAACACGGAAGGAATATGCCGTGCTGTCATCGTCTGCACGAAGATCGCTGTCGGTATGCACCAGACCAATGCCGGGCATGACGTACCAGGAGCCGCTATAGGCCTCTTCTGCTGCTACCGAACCTGCGGCAAAGGTAAATACACTGGCTACGGCGAGATTGATCAGTTTGGTTTTCATCGATGAGATCCTTTTTTCTTAATAAACTTAATAGGAAATATACCGGTCGCATCCCACATGCGCAACGACCGATGTCTTTTCAGGCAAACTCTTTCGTCATGGTGTTGCAGGAATGCAACACATCAGCCACAAGGGCCAATTGTCGCGGGTCAAGCGCGGCCTTGCGATCGGAGGACGCACACAGCGCGCCCCGGAATCCTAGATAATCGGCATCGAGTTGAACCAGGTCTGCAATGTCAGTTATGGCCAACGAACCAGCCAGTCCGGTCAACAGATTCCGCGAGCGCGCTTCTTCCACGAAGCATCTCAAACGCGCATCGCCCATATGATGCCGAAGTCGTTTTCCGTTTTTGATGGCGGTATCCAGCATCACTCCGTAAAATCCAGCAGCCTCCAATTGTGCCAACAAACCAAAATCCGGCTCTTCATCGGCGAAGAGAACCGCAACTATGCGGGCACCTTGCGAAGTCAGAGCCTGCATTGCATGGATGCATTCCACATGCGCCTCTCGTCCGAAAAATCCTATTTTGACGATATCCACGCCAGTGTCAGCGGTTTCTCGAGCCGCTTCCAGCAACAACCTGGGTTCCATCGGCAAATCACCAATGGTTGCGCTAATGGGCTTATGCCTGGCGACCGAATCCACAATCGCTCGCATCATGTCAAGGGATAAAGCGCCCAAGGCCCCTTCCGCCGGATTCTTCAGATCAATGATATCAGCGCCATTTTCCAAGGCGAGGAGTGCTTCTTCGACATTGGTGACGCTTGCCAGCAGTTGGCTCATGCCTGGTTATCCCCGAACAAACCGGCATTATAATTTTCGATGCGTTCGATGAGCCAGTTCCAGGCTTGCATTTCGCGCTCTCCTGCCGTCTTTTCAACCGCGATCGTCAAATATGCAATTTCCGCGGCCACCTTTTCGGATGGCAGCATATGCAAACGACTCACCAGCACTGCGGCCTCCAGTACGGCAGCCTGGGCTCGATTGAAGCCGCGGAATGGCTTGTGTGTGATTTCCTGAACCACCTTGAACGATAGCTCCGGCCGCACTGCATCTTCCTTAATCTCGACAAGCATCAACTCACGATGCGCAAGTGCAGCCTCAAGCACAAACCCATCGATGTTATCTGCTCGTCGTACCGGCCAGTCGCGACGTCCCGTCAATGCGCCAGCAAAAATGCGTACGTCATCCGTCAGGTTCACGACCGCCTGCTTGGTACGCAAAAGATTGTCCAGGCTGGTCGACGGACGGAACGGGGAAATGATGACTCTATCGCCGTGCTCACGAATACCGAACGGGGCAATATGCGCGCTGCCGTCGGGATTGACTGTAGTGATGACGGTTTCGTAAATCATTCCCCGCCCTTTTTCGTACGCTTTTCCTTGAGCGAAGCCTCTCGGTGCTCGACCCGTCCACGCGTATCCTTTTCGAAGACATTGCAGCCCCACTGCAACTCCTCGTCCTGACTGTACCGTTTCTTCAATTGCCAGGCGATTTGCGCACGGGCGAGCTCTACTCCCAGGTAAAACGCGTGGGAAGCATCATCATCGACCTTGAGATGCGGATACAACCGGAATGGATCGATATCGCGAAAAAGTCCGTCGCGGTTATAAATACTGACGCCTTCTTCACTGACCTGAATGCGAAAGCTCGGATCCTTGATTTGCGCGGCAATTTCGGCAATCTCTTCTTCGGAATAGGAAAACGGGCGGCGGTCATGCAGGCCAAGCAGCCCATCGGAATAGTCGCGTGGCAGGCGTTTATCTTCATGTGCGGCGTACATCATTCTGCGTGCAATATCGGCTTCCGAAATTGCGCTGGCAGCATGCGGACTGACAGCAGTCGTAAGCACTGCATTCAACTTCAGCTCGGCAATAATGCCGAAGAGCATGGCATTGATGCCGGTGGTATCGGCATCGGTCAACTCAGTCAGATTGCCGACACCCATCATGATCTGGATGGCAGGATAGCGCTTGCGCAGGCGGTGATAGCGAACGATGGATTCCGTCAGGCCAAACGGGATCGGATCAAGGATAGCGTCGGCAATAAAGGGTTTCCCCTTGGCGAGCATGGCATCGATTGCACGATACAAAGACGGCAGGCTTCCCGACTTCGCTGGAATCAGAACTGGTGTCGCTGCCACTTCATCGGCAATCCACAGCGTTTTTTCAGTGAGGCTAAGCAGGTAATCGGCACCCGCCTTGTCGGCACGCAACAAATCATCTGAAACGAGCGAGTCGACACTTACTAGATGCCCGGCGGCTTTCAAAGCACGAACGGAATCTTCCAGATGCGGGAAAGGCGTATTGGGTAGGCAGCCAAGGTCGATGACGTTCGCGCCCTGCTGCCGATACCTTTCAGCCTTGGCAAGAATGCCATCGACCGTTAGCTGAGGCGCTTCGACGATCTCGGCGAAGATACTGACTTCATAGTGTGAAAGATCGGGCGCCTTTCCTCCGCGACCGAAATACTGAGGCAAATCCTTGAGGTCTTCCGGGCCGCGCTGCACGGGGACACCGTACTTTTGGACCAGAGGCTCTAGATCGCCACGGCAAAGACCGGGCACGACGATGCGATCCGCTCCACGGGCATCCGCCAGTCGACGGGCGATGAATTCGGGAGTCATCAGTGCCGCCACGGAGATGCCGAGTTGGGCCACTTGATAATCGAACGGTGCAGGCTGCATCTCAGCCAGCACCTTGTGCAGGCTTTTCTCGGCCAGCTTGCCGGTCAGGAAGAGGAGATTTTCAGCCATTCCATGCGTTTCTGGATGGCAGATTCGAGTTCCGCCATGTCGGCGACTACCGTGGTTTCCTCGAATGTTTTCAGCTTCTGCATGTTTTCGAGGTCAATTCGGCGTGGGTAAACCTTAACTGTATGTTCGCGCGGTGCCTCGGACTCCAGCTCCGGCTCGGTATCGCAGGCAAACACGATACTCGGCACGCGGCATTTGCCGGCCTGAGCAAAGATATTGGTCACCAGGTTATCCGAAATGCCGTACACCATTTTTGCGATGGTATTGGAGCTGGTCGGCGCGATGACGACCGTGTGATAAACGCCGTGATAGAACAGCTCGACCGGCACCGAGCTCGCCGTCTTGTCCTGAAAAACACGCCCGACGTTATGCTGGTATCCATACTGCTGCAGAATTTCTGCCGCTGCCTTGCTCAGGAAGAGATCGACATCTTCCAGACGACTGAAAATATCGATGCATTCCTTCAAATAATGGCCGGAACCGGTAAGCGCCCAGGCCAGCCGCTGCTTTTCGTTTTTAAGAGACACGTCTTAGACCCCAAACGGATGGCGCAGCACGATGGTCTCATCACGATCCGGCCCGGTGGAAATGATATCGATGGGTACTCCGCAGATCTCTTCCATGCGTTTGAGGTAATTCTTTGCGGCAACCGGCAAGTCTTCATAACGCTTGATGCCCACCGTGCTTTCGCTCCAGCCAGGCATTTCTTCGTAGATCGGTTCGCAATGATCGAGTGCTTCAGCGCCGACCGGGAAAATGTCATGCGTTGCATCGCCGATGCGATAACCCACGCCGATCTGCACGGTTTCCATGCCGTCCATCACGTCCAGCTTGGTAATGCACAAGCCGGAAACGCCATTCACCTGAATTGAGCGCTTCAATGCCGCAGCGTCGAACCAGCCGCAACGCCGAGCGCGTCCGGTGGTTGAACCGAATTCGTGGCCGCGCGTCGCCAACTGCTTGCCGATAGGGTCAAGCTTGTCCACCGCGTCGTACAGTTCGGTGGGGAATGGTCCGGAACCGACCCGTGTGGTATAGGCCTTGGTAATACCGAGCACGTAGCTCAACATCTGCGGCGCAACACCGCTGCCGGTCGATGCGCCACCCGCGATGGTATTAGACGAAGTCACGAACGGATAAGTGCCATGATCCACATCCAGCAAGGCGCCTTGAGCACCCTCGAACAGCAAACGCTGCCCCTGCTGATTGGCCAGGTAGAGCATATTGGATACGTCAGCCACCATCGGCTTGATCTGGTCGGCCAGTGCCATCGTATCGTCCAGCGTACGCTGGAAATCGACGGTTTCGGCGTGGAAGTAATTCTTCAACACGAAGTTGTGGTAATCCAAAACTTCGCCAAGCTTCGCAGCGAAACGCTCGCGATAGAACATATCCTGCAAGCGGATCGCACGACGGGCGACCTTGTCTTCATAGGCCGGGCCGATGCCCCGACCGGTTGTGCCGATCTTGGCAATACCCTTGGCCGCCTCACGCGCCTGATCGAGTGCAACGTGATACGGCAATATCAATGGGCATGCTTCACTGATCTTGAGGCGTGAGCGCACATCCACACCGGCGTCTTCCAGCATACGCAGCTCGGTCAATAATGCCTGCGGCGACAACACCACGCCGTTACCGATATAGCATTGCACGTCGGCACGCAAAATGCCGGACGGGATAAGGTGCAATACGGTTTTTTTGTTCCCAATGACCAGCGTATGGCCGGCATTGTGACCGCCCTGGAAGCGAACCACGCCTTGCGCGTGGTCGGTCAGCCAGTCAACGATCTTGCCTTTGCCTTCATCTCCCCACTGCGTGCCGATTACGACAACGTTCTTGTTCATGTTTACCCTGTTTATATCCATACTTTAATTTGCAATGACTTCCCAAGCGGTACCCTGCTGCACCAGCAATCTGTCGCAATCAAGCTCGGCCCGGTGCATTTCATGCCCTGGAAGATCGATGATGACCACTTCACCGGCTGCTCGTAAAGCGGCAATTTTCTGTTGCAGCTCCGCACTGTCGGCATAAGGCGCAAGGATGGCCTTACCGTTAGTTGCCGCAGGCAGGGCCGTTGCCAAACCGCGCAAATCGAGACTGAACCCCGTTGCCGGTCGCGCGCGGCCGAAAGCAGAGCCGACTTCATCATAACGTCCACCCAGTGCGAGCGGTCCTGAATAACCCTGGGCATAGGCGGCAAACACCATGCCGCTGTGATAGTGATAACCGCGCAATTCGGCGAGATCGAATGAAACCTGCACCTTCAAGCCTTGAAATTGCTGCGCTACACGGCGCAAATCGAGCAATGCCTGCCGAATTTCCGCATATTGCGGAAGACGTTGCTCAGCCGCATCCAATACCTCGATCCCGCCACTAAGATCTGCCAGCGCAAGGAAAGCCTGCCTGACGTCGTCAGCGAGATCGGCCATCAACTCCGTCATTTCAGACTTGTCTTTGCTTTGCAGGGCCGTGAGCAAACTTTGCTCCTGCTCCCGCGCGATACCCGCATGTTCGATCAGGCTACGGAAAATGCCGACGTGACTGAAGTCAATCTGCAGACCGATGACTCCTACCGATTGCAATCCCTGCACCAGAAGACGCTGAATTTCAATATCGCTCTCCACGCCAGCATGGCCAAACAATTCGGCTCCGACCTGCAGAGGTTCACGCGTCTGGGCCAAGCCATCCGGGCGAGTTCGTAGAACGCTGCCTGCATAGCACAACCTTGTGACGCCTTGCCTGTTAAGCAAATGCGCGTCGATACGAGCAGCCTGGGGGGTAATGTCCGCACGCACGCCCATCAGGCGTCCAGTCAGCAGGTCGACGACCTTGAACGTGGCCAGGTCGAGATCATGGCCGGCTCCTGTCGTCAGCGATTCCAGATATTCCAGCATAGGCGGAATCACCAGCTGGTAGCCGTGAACATGGAACAGGTCAAGCAGCTTGCGCCGCATCTGCTCCATGCGTGCGGCCTCGGCAGGCAGCACGTCTTCGATATATTCGGGGAGTAACCAGTTACGCATACGTATTTTCAGCGAAGAACGAACAACAGCGTCAGCCCGCCGGCCATGGAGGCCATGCCGACGAAACGCAATTGCCCGTCATTGAGATCGATCATGCGCTGGAATGTCTGGCGCCACACACGCGGCGCCAGAAAAGGCAACGCGCCTTCCAGCACAAGCATCAGGCCAAAAGCCATGAACAGCGGATTATCCAAGACTTACTTTCTACCGCCGGCATCTCGCATGTACTTGAAGAACTCCGAATCCGGCTGTAAGACCAGCACGTCGCTCTTGTTCTTGAAGCTGTTGCGATAAGCATCCAGGCTTCGATAGAAAGCGTAGAACTCGGGATTCCTGCTATATGCGGAAGCATAAATTTCCGAAGCGCGGCCATCGCCTTCGCCCTTGATGCGCTGGGCATCGCGATAAGCTTCGGCAATAATTACCTCGCGCTGTTTATCGGCATCAGCGCGGATTTTTTCGGCTGCGCCCGCGCCTTGCGACCGCAGGTCGTTGGCTACGCGCTTACGCTCTGCCTCCATGCGCTGGTAGACAGACTCGCTAACCTCTTCCGGCAAGTCAACACGCTTGAGGCGTACATCCAGCACTTCGATGCCCATCTGACGCGCTTCCTTGTCGGCCTTCTGGCGCAGGATTTCCATGATCTTGTCACGTTCGCCGGACACAACCTCGTGGATCGTGCGCTTACCGAACTCAGCACGCAGACCGTCATTGACCGTTTGCGCAAGACGCGCTTCGGCCTGCGCTTCATCACCACCGCGGACGGAAACGTAAAATTTAGCCGGGTCGGCAATACGCCATTTCACGAACGAATCGACCAGAACGTTCTTTTTCTCGCTGGTAATGAAGCGGTCAGGCTCACCCCAGTCCAGAGTGAGAATGCGTTTTTCGAAAAAACGAACGTTCTCTACCAACGGCATCTTGAAATAAAGACCGGGAGACTTCTTTACAGAAACGATCTCGCCCAAGCGGAAAACCATTGCATATTCGCGCTGGTCGACCGTAAAGGCCGACATGCTGAGCATCAGCAGCGCAACAATCAATCCAATCATCACCGCACCGATATTTCTCATGGCCGGCTCTCCCTTTCGCGACTACGGAACGCTTCGCGTGAGCGTTGCGCATTAATTTCTTCAGTGGTTTGTGCGGGCGCAGCTTGCACAGCGGATTGTGCGGGCGTTGCCTCAACTGTCGCCATCAGCTTGTCCAGCGGCAAATAAAGGAGATTTCCGCTGCCACCCTTTTGGTCGACGACGATTTTGCTGACCTTGGAAAGAATCTGCTCCTGCGCATCAAGATAAAGACGACGGCGCGTCACTTCCGGTGCTTTTTCATACTGATTCAGCACTTGATTGAAACGGCTGGCATCACCTTGTGCTTCATTGATTACACGTACCTTGTAACCTGCGGCCTCTTCCAATAACCGTGCTGCGGCACCACGTGCCTTAGGAATGATGTCGTTAGCATAGGCCTGACCTTCGTTTTTCTGGCGTTCAAGATCCTGGCCCGCTTTAACTGCATCATCGAAGGCCGCCTGCACCTGCTCCGGTGGCTGCGCATTCTGCATATTGACGTTGACAATATTGATGCCCGATTTGTAACGATCGAGAATGTCCTGCATCAGCTTTTTGGCAAGAGCGGCGATTTCGGTACGCCCCTCATACAGCACGAAATCCATCTTGTTCTTGCCGACGATTTCGCGAATCGCCGTTTCCGCCGTGCCGCGCACCGCGAGTTCGACATCACGGTTGTAGAACAGGAAATCTTCCGGGCTCTTGATGTTGTATTGAACTGCAAATTGCAGATCGATAATATTTTCGTCATCGGTCAGCATCAGCGATTCGCGCAGTTCCCGAGTGCGGGAACTTCCGTCTTGCCCTGCATTCCGATAACCGACTTCCAGGGTGCGAACCTGCTCCATCGTAACCACATTCGCACTTTCAATGGGGAAAGGAATATGCCAGCGAGGTCCCGGCATTGTTGTTTCAACATGCTTGCCAAAGCGCAACACTACGCCGCGGGAACCTTGATCGACAATATAAAACCCGGTAGCCAGCCAGATAAGCGCAATTAATACAAGTATCGGGATAATGGCGATGCCGCTACCCGAACCCTCAGGCTGATTGCGCGAGGGGCCTTTGCCAAAAAGGCCATTCAGCTTGCGACTGAACTGGCGCAACATTTCATCCAGATCGGGCGGGCCGTCGTTATTACGCGAACCCCATCCCGGGTCGTTTGAAGCCATGGAATACTCCGATTATGTTTGCTTACGCGACTGCATTTACTTGATGGAAAGCGTCCATCAACCTGCGTTGATGCTCTGCCAGCGCCTGACGAATCAGTTCCATTCCAGCGCCGGATTGAGCGGAAACCCAAACCTTGCGGATTCTACCATATTCATCCCGCTCCAACCCCGGCTCCATACCTGCAAGATCGATCTTGTTGAGCACCAGCAATTGCGGAACCTGGTCAGCACCGATTTCAGCAAGCACGTAATCCACCTGCTCGATCTGCGCCTCACGACTTGTGCTCGACACATCGATCACATGCAATAGCATGTCTGCCTGTACCGCCTCCTCAAGTGTCGCACCGAATGCATCCACTAGAGCATGCGGAAGATGTTTTATGAACCCGACCGTGTCTGAAAGCACAACCGGGCCGCCATCCGGGATGAATACCTTGCGCGAGGTCGTGTCCAGCGTCGCGAATAACTGATCCGCTGCGTAAACTCCCGATTGCGTAAGCCGATTGAATAGTGTGGACTTCCCGGCGTTGGTATAGCCGACGAGTGAAACCGACATCACATTCGAGCGCCTGCGCGCTCTACGCTGGATGCCGCGCTGCCGCTTCAGCTTCGCCAGTTTTTCCTTGAGGCTTTTGACACGCTCGCGAATCATCCGGCGATCCAGTTCGATTTGCGTTTCACCAGGACCGCCACGCATACCGATACCGCCTTTTTGCCGCTCAAGGTGGGTCCAACCGCGTACCAGGCGCGTGGATAGATGTTCCAGCTGCGCCAGCTCCACCTGCAATTTACCTTCGAAGCTTTGAGCGCGCTGGGCAAAAATCGCCAGGATCAGGCCCGTTCGATCCACAACCCGGCACTCCAGCTTGCGCTCCAGGTTACGTTGTTGCGATGGCGTCAGATCATGATTGAAGACGACGATACGGGAATCGGTAGCGAGCAATACTGCTGCAACCTCTTCCACCTTGCCGCTACCGACAAAATATGTGGCATCCGGTTTAGGACGCCTGCCTTCGACGCTAGCTCGCACGTCCAGCCCGGCTGTAAATGCCAGCTGACGCAGCTCCTCCAGACTTTCTGCATAATCAGTCTCGCCAAAATCGAGACTGACCAGGACGGCGGATTCACCGCCCTCCGGACGATCAAACATTCCTTCTATCCGGCATCATTCCTCACCGGCCGAGCTAGGTGGAATA
This sequence comes from uncultured Methylobacillus sp., assembly GCA_946481235.1. The sequence goes on from CAMLME010000011.1 coordinate 15,916, forward strand.
TTCACGGCACGACCTGGAACGATCGTGGAAATCGCATGCTTGTAGACCATTTGCGTGACGGTATTTTTCAACAGAACAACGTATTGATCGAAGGAATCGATCTGGCCCTGCAACTTGATGCCGTTTACCAGGTAGATCGATACGGGCACGTGCTCCTTACGAAGCGCATTAAGAAATGGGTCTTGTAATGTCTGCCCTTTGGTGCTCATTGTGTTCTCCTTTTCTTGGAGCTTTAGTTGTTAGTAAACTGTACGTGAATTTTACAGTAGTGGCTATATCCTGATAGGACTAATCTTGGAACCTAGCAGACTATTTCTAGTTCATTAAATCAAGCCAATTCCATCAAAATCAAGAGGCCTCGATGCAATTAACTTTCTGCGGTGGCGCTGGCGAAGTGACCGGTTCATGCTATCTGGTTGAAACCGGAAAAAATCACTTCCTGGTCGATTGCGGCATGTTCCAGGGAGGCCGCGATGCAGACCTTAAAAATCAACGCTTCCCGACCTTCGACCCAGCCTCTATTGATTTCGTTCTGCTGACGCATGCACATATTGATCATTCAGGCATGCTCCCTCGCTTGGTCGCTCTCGGCTTCCAGGGACCTATCTACACAACTGCTGCCACATCGGAACTGCTTGAAGTCATGTTGCGCGATAGCGCACACATCCAAGCCAAGGAAGCGGAATGGGAAGCGAAACATCCAACGCATCGCAACGGACGCAATGGGCAGATGCTGCCATTGTACTCGCTGCAAGACGTCGAAATGACGCTATCCCTGCTCCAGCCAATTCAATACGGTGCAGCACTTGAGCCTGCTGAAGGCATTCATGCGCGTTTTCACGATGCGGGACATATTCTTGGATCGGCCATCATTGAAGTGCGGGCCGAAGACAAGAAAATCGTCTTTTCGGGGGATCTCGGCCAACCGGGCCGGCCCATTTTGCGCAGCCCTACGCCCATCGAGCAAGCCGATATCGTATTAATCGAGTCGACCTACGGCAATCGTCTTCACAAGAATCTCGACGATACGCTGGATGAATTTGTCCGGGTCATCGAGGATACGCTCAACCACAAGCACGGCAACGTCATCATGCCGGCATTCACTGTCGGTAGGACGCAGGAAATCCTCTATCTGCTGATCGATCTCACACGGCAGCGGCGGCTCAAAAACCTCAAGGTTTATGTCGATTCACCGCTGGCGCTTGCCGCAACAGAAATCACGATGCGCCACATCGAACTGTTCAATCGCGAAGCACAAGCACTCATGGCGTGGGGGCAGGAGCGGCGCAAGGAGATGCCTGACATTCGCTTTGTGCAGGAAGTCGAGGAATCAATTGCACTTAACGACATTCGCTCAGGAGCAATCATCATCTCGGCCAGCGGCATGTGCGATGCCGGGCGGATCAAGCATCACCTGCGCTATAACCTACGACGACCGGAATGCAGCATTGTCTTTACCGGCTTCCAGGCAACCGGCACGCTTGGGCGCCGGCTGGTGGATGGCGCAAAGCTGGTCAGGATATTCGGCGAGGAAATTCCGGTGCGTGCCGGCGTCCACACCATCGGCGGCCTGTCCGCCCACGCCGATCAGGCAGGGCTGCTTGAGTGGCTGGGACACTTCAAACGCGCCCCGCAGCAAACATTTGTCGTACATGGCGAATCCGCCACGGCCATCCAGTTCGCCAACCTCATTGATGATCGGCTTGGCTGGAAAGCACGTGTCGCAGACGCGAATGAAACAGTGAATATCTAGTTAAGAAAGCCTGTCATGCGACGCAAGGTTTCGTCCTTGCCCAGCAAGGCCATGACAGCATCAATGCTGGGGGACTGCGCGCCGCCAGTCAGCATTACACGCAACGGCATCGCCACCTTGGGAAACTTGAGCCCGTTGGATGTTACCGCCTGCTCGATTACGCCGTGGATCGCCTCGGTCACCCACTCGGCTGTCGCCAACTGCTCCATCAACGCCTGCATCACGGGCCGGACTTCCGCTGTCAGGTGCTTATCCAGCACCTCCTGCGTTGGGTGGATCTGCTGGTAGAAATACTCCACAGCATCAGCCAGCTCATTGAGCGTCGAGACGCGCTCGCGATAGAGTTCGATCACGCGAACCAAATCCGCTCCATTCTCCGTTGCGATATCACGCAAAGCGAGACGCTTGGCCACTTCCGTCGCGATCCGTACTGGATCGGCCAGCTTCATGTAATGCGCATTGAGCCAGTTGAGCTTCTCGGTATTGAACTGGGCTGCAGACGGCGTGATGTGGTCAAGATCGAACCACTGGCAGAACTGCTCCATGCTGAAGATTTCGTCATCACCATGCGACCAGCCCAAGCGTGCCAGATAATTCAGCACCGCCTCCGGCAAATAGCCATCTTCGTCATATTGCATCACGCTCACCGCACCATGGCGTTTGGACAACTTCTGCCCGTCATCGCCCAGAATCATCGAAAGATGCGCATATTGCGGAACCGTAGCTCCCAAGGCATGTAGCAGGTTGATCTGGCGAGGAGTGTTGTTGACGTGGTCATCGCCGCGAATCACATGCGTGATTCCCATGTCCCAGTCATCCACCACCACGCAGAAATTGTAGGTAGGCGTACCATCGGCACGGGCGATGATGAAATCGTCCAGCTCCTCATTGGAAATCGCAATGCGGCCTTTCACCTGATCGTCCCACGCGACTACCCCGGTCAGCGGATTACGGAAACGCACTACCGGCTGAATGCCCGCCTGCGGTGTCGGCAGGTTTTTACCCTCCTCCGGCCGCCATGTCCCGTCGTAACGCGGCTTGAGCCCGGCCGCCATCTGCGCTTCGCGCATTTGCGTCAGCTCTTCCGGCGAGGTATAGCAGTAATAAGCCTTGCCCGCATCGAGCAACTGCTGGATAACTTCCTTGTAGCGATAGATGCGCTGCATCTGGTAGAACGGACCCTCATCCCAGCCAAGTCCCAACCAACTCATACCATCAAGAATCGCCTGAACCGCTTCCGGCGTCGAGCGCGCCACATCGGTATCCTCAATGCGCAAAATGAACTTTCCGCCATGCTTGCGGGCGTAAGCCCAAGAAAACAGCGCAGTGCGCGCGCCGCCAATATGGAGAAAGCCAGTCGGGCTGGGAGCGAAACGTGTACGGACGGTCATGAAATTCGATGCAAGTTTGAAGAAGCGCAAATTTTAACATGCGCCTCCGCTGTAAGTCCGATTTGACCCGCTCAGGCGGACTATGATTTAATACGCGCCTCCCTTCACAGGGGCGGTTAGCTCAGCGGTAGAGCACTGCCTTCACACGGCAGGGGTCACTGGTTCGATCCCAGTACCGCCCACCAGAAACATGCATTAAAAAACCGGCGCTCATGCCGGTTTTTCGTTTTCAATCCCCCGTTGAGGAAGTTCGCGTAATTCACACTCAGTAATTATCTATTGTGTTCATAGTCGCCAAACGCGCACCTCATTGGCCTGCAATTGCCGAGTGTCAAATTGCGATTTGACATCGACAAAAACACCATTCGGCTTCACTTTTCCCAGCAGCTCATTCAAAGGGATATCAAGATACTGTCTATGTGCTACCGCAACGATAAGCGCATCCGCCCTGACAAGACTTTCCCAGGGAATAATATCCACGCCATACTCATGGATTGCTTCATTGGGATCGGCGACAGGATCGTGCACCTGAACTTCCACCCCGTAGCTGCTTAACTCGTTAATTACGTCGATGACGCGTGAATTACGCAAGTCGGAACAATTTTCCTTGAAAGTCAGGCCTAGAACATTGACTTTGGCTCCTTTGATCGGACTACCGCAATCGATCATGCGCTTGACCGTTTGCTCCGCGACAAACTTACCCATGCCGTCATTGATCCGTCGTCCGGCTAGAATTACCTGCGGATGGTAGCCGATCATGTCAGCTTTGTACGTCAGGTAGTAAGGATCGACCCCGATGCAGTGCCCGCCGACCAGCCCTGGGCGGAAAGGAAGAAAATTCCATTTTGTTCCAGCAGCTTGCAACACCTCCAGAGTATCAATGCCGATCTTGTCGAAGATGATGGCGAGTTCGTTCATCAAGGCAATATTGAGATCGCGTTGGGTGTTTTCAATGACTTTGGCGGCTTCCGCGACCTTGATGCTTGAGGCGCGGTGAACTCCTGCCTCAACAACCGACTCATAGAGTTCCGCGACTTTATTCAGTATTTGCGGCGTATCGCCGGCGACGACCTTCACCGTATTGCGGAGGCTATGCTCCTTGTCTCCGGGGTTGATCCGTTCGGGGGAGTAGCCGACATTAAAGTTCTTCAGCCATTTATAGCCGGAAGACTCCTCCAGCACAGGGATGCAGATTTCTTCCGTGGCACCGGGATAGACCGTGGATTCGTAAATGACCAGTGCACCGTTTTTCATGTGTTGGCCGATCATTCGGCTGGCGCTGGTCAAGGGTGAAAAGTCGGGCTGATGCGCTGCATCGACAGGTGTTGGGACAGCGACGATGATGCAGTCAGCTTCACTCAGCATAGCCGGGTCGGTAACACAGATGAGGTGTATAGCCGCCTTCAGGTCTTCGCCGGAAACTTCCCCAGAAGGATCATTGTGCTGACGGTATTGGGCAATCTTATCGGGAGAGAGGTCGAAGCCTATCGTCTTGCCAAGCTTGCCGAAGGCCACTGCCAACGGTAACCCTACATAACCCAAGCCCACCACCGCGATCGTATTCATTCCGAATATCCATTATTAGAAGTTGACGCCATTCTACCGACTGCCGCT
>CAMLME010000012.1 GCA_946481235.1 uncultured Methylobacillus sp.
AATCAGCCCCAGTCAGTCTCAAAATGAGGTAGCGGAGGACTGACTGCAATAATTTGTAGGAAATTAGCGATAGCGTTTGGTTGCATTCAATTTGTATGATTAGGGCGTAGGAAGAGGATGACGCGGCGAGCTCGACAGAATGTTTATAATGGCTCAGATATGGATTATTCGACTCGCCTCCGCAAGCATGTGTCCCGACTCCTGACTCTGGTGCTGGGGGTGGCTGCCTACATTGCAATCGCGAATGCAGGCGGGATGCAATCCAATGATGCAGAGAAGCTCGCCAATTACGAACAGCTCAAGTTGCCGGAGCTGGTGCGGCGCGCCAATGCGAATGATGCATGGGCACAGTTCGAACTGGGATCACGCTTCAATTACGGTCGGAATGCTCCAAAGAACAATACCGAGGCACTGAGCTGGCTGCGTCGCGCGGCAAAAAACGGGCAGCGCGATGCGCAACGCCTGCTGGCGGTGAAGTTGTATAACGGCTATGACGTTGCGGTCGATCATGATGAAGCGCTGCTATGGGCACAGCGTCTGGCCGAGTCCGGCGATGCGCCGGGGCAGTTAATGCTGGGCAATATGTACGCTAACGGCGAAGGCAGTCCGCGCGACCTTGTGCGTGCCTATATGTGGTATGACATTGCTTCAACCATGGCGCAGCAGGACGCGGCCGATCCCGCGTTACAGCAAGCCGCAGTTGCCCTGCGCGACAAGACCGGGGCGTTGCTGATGCCCGAGGAAGAGGTCATTGCACAGGAATTCGCCAGCAACTGGTGGCTGCGCAAGCAAGGTGTCAGCCTGGTCCCCAAGCAGAAATCCAAGGCGACAAGCAAAAAGGCTACAAGCCAGAAGAAGTCTGCTACCAAACTTAAGGCGCCTGAGAAGCCGCAAGCACCGGCAAGGCCGGAAGTGAAAAAGCCGCAGCAGCCATAGTGCGGGGCGTTGCCGCCTGCATTTCCCATTTCAAATAAGTTGACGCAGGCTGGGTGCCTGCGTCGCGAGAGTCTATGCGAGGGTAATTGCTTCGCAGGCGGTATCCGAAACGCGCAGGTAATTGCCGGTCTCGTACCAGTCTCCCAGCACCCAGCGCGTGGTGATGTGGCCGTTATCCTCGATGACATGCTTGCCGGGCCGATGCGTGTGCCCATGGATCAGCAAGTCGGGATGGTCGTAACGACGCAGCATCTTGACGACTGCGTCCGCATTCACGTCCATAATCGCTTCCGCCTTGTGGGATTTCTCGGATTCGCTGCGCCGGCGCAGGGCTTCGATCTGCGCTTTCCGCGCCGCTAGCGGCTGAGAAAGAAAGGTCTGTTGCCAATCCGTATCGCGTACCTGAAGCCTGAACTTCTGATATTCGACATCGTCGGTGCACAGCAGATCACCGTGAGACAGCAAGACGCGCTGCCCATATAGCTCGATCAGGTGAGGGTCGTTCAGGATCGCCATTCCGGATGCGTGCGCAAACTTTTCCGCCAGCAGAAAATCGCGGTTGCCATGAATTAGCGCGACCGGGGTTCCGCTCTCGGCAAGCGCTCGAAATGCGTCGCAGATTTCCTGGTGATACGGGTCGGCGAGGTCATCGTCGCCGGCCCAGTATTCGAACAAATCACCCAGTACATACAGCGCCCGCGCACCGCGCGCCGTGCCGAAGAGAAACCTAAGCAGCAGGGCGGTGATGTGCGGACGCGAAGTGCAGAGGTGCAGGTCGGATATGAAGAGTGTAGGGGCGGTGCCGCTCAGCACTGCTCGGCGCGCTCGATCACAACATCTTCGACCGGAACGTCCTGATGGCCGGCCTTGTTACCGGTTTTGACCTGGCGAATCTTGTCTACGACATCGGTGCCGTCGGTCACTTTGCCGAATACGCAATAGCCCCAGCCTTGCGAAGTCGGGGAGGAGAAGTTGAGGAAGTCGTTGTCGGCCACGTTGATGAAGAACTGGCTGCTGGCCGAGTGCGGATCCGGCGTGCGCGCCATGGCGATGGTGTACGCCTTGTTCTTCAGGCCATTGTCGGCTTCGTTCTTGATCGAAGCATTAGTGGACTTTTGCTTCATGCCTGGTTCGAAACCGCCGCCCTGAATCATGAATCCATCGATCACGCGATGAAATACAGTGTTGTTGTAAAAGCCGCTATCGACATATTCCAGAAAATTGGCGGCGGTGACAGGCGCCTTTTCGGCATCCAGTTCCAGGGTGATAACGCCAAAGTTGGTGTGAAGTTTAACCACGTTGCTTTCCTTTTTTCGATGATTTTGGTGTTGCGGGCAGTGCCTCGCCGGTCTTGCTGGACTCTTCCGCAATTATAGGGGTTTCCAGAAGGGTTGCCTTCTCGATGACGATGATTTCCTGCGGAACGTCGGCTAGCTTGCCGACTGCCTGTGTCGGGATGCGACCGATTTTTTGGGCGACATCCATGCCGCGGATGACCTTGCCGAAGACGGTATATCCCATCAGGGAAGGTTCAGGCCGGTAGTAATTCAGCATCTTGTTATCGTCAAGATTGATGAAGAATTGCGCAGTGGCGGAGTCGGGGTTGAACGCGCGCGCCATCGACAAGGTGCCGGGTTCGTTACGCAGGCCGTTGTTTGCTTCGTTTTGAACAGGAGGAAAGGTCGGTTTGGAGCGCATGTCGGAGGTTAATCCGCCGCCCTGGATGATGAATTTGTGAATGACGCGATGAAAAATGGTGCCTTCATAAAAGCCGTGTTTGACGTAATTCAAGAAGTTTTCAACGGTTTTCGGGGCTTTGTCCGGGTACAGCTCCACAATGAAGCTGCCCATGTTGGTCTGGAATTCTATCTGGGGATTGGCTGCAAAAGCAGGATTGCAAAAAGACAGCCACACCAGGAACAGTAAAGCGAACTTCTTCATGATTTCTCCTCCGCCATTGCGTGGGAAGAGTTAACTTGCACCTTCGTACAAAATCTTCCAACGCTTGTTTTCGAGCACCCAGTATTGGCGCTTACGCATGCGGTCGTCCAGATTGTTGCTTTTGTATTCCTGCTCGTAATTAACGACGACCATCGATTTTTCATCGCTAGGATAACGGAACATGCTGATGTTGGATAGCGTGATTTCGGCAGGGACTTTACGCGCCTGAACGCGGCGTTTTTCCTCAGCCCAGCGTTTGAAATCCCGTTCTTTCGTGAAGAAATCTTTCGAATAGAAATCCAGATAGCGCTCGGTATCCTGCGATTCCCAAGCCTGGCGCCAGCTGGCGATTTCGCGCAACAGGCTTTCCTTCTGCTCTGTGAGCTCAGCCTCCGATGCCAGTTGTGTGCCGCCGGCGATAATCACTGGGGTATTGCCATTTTTAAGGATGGACCTAAGTGCTTCCAGGTCCGGGTTGGAAAGCACAACGCAGCCGTCGCTTGCTCTTGGAGGTCTGCTGTAGGTATCGCCGGGCGTGCCGTGCAGCCAGATGCCATGTCCATTCTTACCCTGATGTTTGTCCCATTCGTTGGGATAGTTGAGCGGGAAGGCGGCGGTGCCGTAAAGATCCGGTAATTTCCTTTGTAATTGCTTGCCGGCGAAATAGATGCCCAGCGGAGTGCGTTTGTCGCCCTCTTTTTGCTTGCCTGTGCCGTTTTTGCCGACAGTCACGTAGTAATCAGCAATATAACGCGGCACGCCGTTGTCGTTGCGATATAGATAAAGGCGTGATTTCGTGGTGTCTACCACGATCGCATGTGCATACTCGGTGTCGAGCTGCCATAAGTAATTCGGAATACCTTGCGCATCCTGGTGGGCAAGATAGCGTTGCAAGCGCACCCGTGCTTCTTCCTGAAAGTCGGTGATGGCATCCTGAGGCGCATTGCCGGCACTGCCGAAGCTTCCAAGTTCGCGCGAACGCGCCATCAGCAGATCGCCCCGGACAAGATGTGCCAACTTGAAGTTGGGCACCGTACTTAACAGATGGTCGATGGTTGCCAATGCGGCGTCAGTCTGACCGTGAGTGATTTCCAGCAGGCTTTGCGCCAGCAGACCTTCCACGCTCCGGGTTTTGGCGAAAGCGGTTCTGTGAAAGCCGGAAGGCAGCTTGCCATCTGCATTCACGGCCGTGGCATTCCAGGACGGCACGGCGATAAGAAGCAGGCCGACAGTGATGGCGAGTGTGCGCTGCAGTCTGTTTTTCACAGGCGAGTTCAACGCGAGGTCAACTCCTGCACGATCAGCCAGCGGTCATTGCTCTTTTGCAGGACCAGGGTCTTGCCGGTGCGTTTTGCAACTCTGTCTGCACGATAATTCTGCTTGAAGCGTACTTCGGCACGTTCTCCGTTAATTTTTGTCTGGATGTCGCTGATGACCACATCTATGGATTTTGTGCCTTTGATGCGCGAGCGACGAGTCTGCTCCCAGGCGCGACGGCTTTCGCCTTTGGGTGTCTTGAAGCTGGAGGCGTAATACTCAAGGTATTTGTCCACGTCCTGCCGTGACCACGCTTTCGCCCAGCCTTTTACCGCATCCTCCACCGCCGCCGAATGATCGACAAGTGCGGGTTGTGCGACAGGTACCGGCTGAGGTGCCGCCGGCTTGGCAACGGGTTGTGCTACGGCTACGACCACCGCAGCTTTGGCGACCGGAGCGGCCGGGACCGCGGCTGCCGGGATCGGCCTGGCAATAGTTGCGGGCGTCGCTGCCTTGATCGGCGTGGGTTTTTCCGGCTGGATTCCGGCAGCCATCGCCAACGCGCGTTTTTCAGCGTACGGCAGGTTCACCATGGCAAGCCGCGGCTGAGGTCGCGCGGCAGCATCGGTTTTCAGGGCTTTGCCGTAAGCTTCGGAGGCCATTGCGGCATAGATGCCGCTCAGGTTGTCATGAATGGCGGCATAGCTCGGATGGGTCCGCAGTGCCAGCTCCAGCGTCTGCCGCGCGCGTTCATATTGTCCCTGGCCGGCATAGATCACTGCCAGGTTGTTATAAGGCTCCGGCCATGACGGATGCTTTGCAATGAGGTCGCTGAATATGCGGGTGGCTTCGGCAGTTTTTTTCTGTTCGCTGAGGATAACGCCCTTAAGGAATTGACCGTGTATGTCCTGAGGGTGAGCCGATAAATAACTGTCGAGACTGACGGCTGCTTCGGAATATTGCTTGCGGCCAATCAATTGAGAAATATTCTTCAGTTCATCTGCTTCGGCATAGGCGTTTGACGCGAGGAATGCGAGCAGCAGTACCGTGAGGGCGAGAAGGGCGCGGGGGTGCATTATGGTATATACTTTGCCCGGTTATTTAGCGGGCTGATTCTATCAACAACCGCACCCAATCTCCAACAGTTTCGAGTTTCTCGGGACATACAAAACGCCTTGATTCCATGCTGAAGATCTACAACTCCATCGCCCGCGAAAAAGAGGAATTCCACCCGATCACTCCCGGTAAGGTCCGCATGTACGTATGCGGTATGACAGTATACGATTTTTGTCATCTCGGGCATGCCCGCGTCATGGTGGTTTTCGACATGGTCGCGCGCTGGCTGCGGGCCAGCGGGTTTGAATTGACCTATGTGCGCAATATTACCGACATTGATGACAAGATCATCAAGCGCGCGGCGGAGAACAACGAGTCCATCGGCACACTGACCGAACGCTTCATCCATGCGATGGACGAGGACTCTGCTGCGCTTGGCGTCGTCAGACCCGACCTGGAGCCGCGCGCCACACAGCATATTCCCGATATGCTGGTGATGATTTCCGCTCTGGTTGAAAAAGGGCTGGCTTACCGTGCCGATAACGGCGACGTGTTTTACGCCGTACGTGGGTTTGACGGCTATGGGAAACTTTCAGGGAAGTCGCTGGAAGACCTGCGGGCAGGCGAGCGGGTGGAAGTGGATACTTACAAACGTGATCCGCTGGACTTCGTTTTATGGAAGTCGGCAAAGCCGGGCGAACCCGCTTGGGAATCTCCTTGGGGCCCGGGTCGTCCAGGCTGGCATATCGAATGCTCGGCAATGAGCGATCATCATCTCGGGCATCATTTCGACATCCATGGCGGCGGGCAGGATTTGCAATTCCCGCACCATGAGAACGAAATTGCGCAGTCCGAAGGCGCACACGACTGTACCTACGTGAATTACTGGATGCACAACGGCTTCGTGCGCGTGGACGAAGAGAAGATGTCCAAGTCGCTGGGTAACTTCTTTACCATCCGCGAAGTACTGAAAAAATACGATCCGGAAGTGCTGCGCTTTTTCATCCTGCGCGCGCACTACCGTAGTCCGCTGAACTACTCCGATGCGCATCTTGATGATGCGAAGCAGGCGCTTACTCGGCTGTATACCGCGTTGCGTGGAGTCGAAGCGGGAACTGCCGCGCTGGACTGGAGCGATCCCTATATGGCCCGCTTCCAGTCAGCGATGGATGACGATTTCAATACGCCGGAAGCAATGGCGGTGTTGTTCGATCTGGCAAACGAAGTCAATCGCAGCCGGGATGCAACCGCCGCAGCTCGCTTGAGCGCATTGGCAGGAGTCCTTGGTCTGTTGCAGCGCTCGCCGGATGAGTTCCTACAAGGTGCGAGTGCTGCAGGAGCGTTCGCGCCGGACCAGATTGAAAATCTGATCATCGAACGCACTGCTGCCAAGAAAGCAAAAAACTTCGCTGAAGCCGACCGTATCCGCAAAGAGCTGCTCGAGAATGGTGTTGTGCTCGAAGACACGCCGCAAGGCACGATCTGGCGGAGCGCGTAATGTATCAGCTGCTGAAACCGTTGCTGTTCCGGCTGGATGCGGAACGCGCCCATCACTTGACCCTGGATTCCCTGCAAGCGGCCTACAGGTTGGGGTTGAGCGGAGTGTTGTCGAATCCGCCCGCATGCCGTACCCGCCGCGTCATGGGACTGGATTTCCCGAACCCGGTCGGCCTCGCGGCCGGGCTGGACAAGAACGGTGCTTACATCGATGCCTTGGCGGCACTCGGTTTCGGATTCATCGAAGTCGGCACCGTCACGCCGCGTCCGCAGCCTGGCAATCCCCAGCCCCGGTTGTTCCGTATTCCCGAGGCGCAAGCCATCGTCAATCGATTCGGTTTCAATAACGAGGGCGTGGATGCGCTGGTCGAGAATGTGAAACGCTCAAAATATCGCGGCATCCTCGGCATCAACATCGGCAAGAATTTCGACACGCCCAACGAGCGTGCGGTGGACGATTACCTGATCTGTCTGCGCAAGGTTTACGCCCATGCCAGCTACGTAACAGTCAATATTTCGTCGCCCAACACCAAGAACCTGCGTCAATTGCAGGAAAAGGAGGCGCTGGAAAACCTGCTGTCGGCGTTGAAGGCGGAGCAGGAAAAACTGGCTGAGCAATATGGTCGTTATGTCCCGGTAGTGCTGAAAATTGCTCCGGATTTGACGACCGAGCAGGTGATCGAGATCGCCGACTTGCTGCTGCAATATCACTTCGATGGCGTGATCGCCACCAACACCACGCTGTCGCGCGAGGGTGTCGAGGGTCTTGGTAATGCGGTGGAAACGGGCGGACTTTCGGGCGCGCCGGTGCGGACGAAAGCCACGGCTGTGGTCAAGCAGCTGAGCCTTGCCTTGAGAGGTGAGGTTCCCATTATCGGCGTCGGCGGCATTCTGTCAGGCCTGGACGCCGAAGAGAAAATCAAGGCAGGCGCTAGCCTGGTACAGGTCTATAGCGGTTTGATCTATCGCGGTCCGGCGCTCATCAAGGAAGCCTGCGCAGCGCTGGGTTAGTTGCCATTCAGGCTGTCCTTGGCAAAGCGTACCCACTCGCGCTCTACATCATGGTTGATGTTGAAGCGTTTGGCGTGTTGGATGACTTCCTCAAACATTTCATTGGCTTGCGACTGGTGACCCAGCGATTGCAATAGCGTTGCATAGCGGCATTTCGCTTCGAGTCCGGTATACACCGGGGTCAATTCTTCATAAAGCGCCAGCGCGGCAGAAGTGTCGGTTTTCTCCAGCCAGCGCGCCTTGAGCAGTTTGACTTCCTGAGCCTTGAACACGGGGTGTGCAGTCTCCAGCTGGCCCAGTAGCCGTTCGACCTCGTTCAACTCTTCGCGCATCAATTGCGCATTAGCCAGCTTGAAAATGATTTGTGGGTCATGGCTGTAGGCTCCGGCCAGGCAACTTTTATAAAGATTGGCCGCTTCGTCATACATGCCCACCGCTTCGCATTCCTCGGCCAGCGCCATCTTGTTGTCCATGCTGCCGCAGATTTCCAGCTCTTCCGCGCGGCGTTTCAATTCTGCATCGGGCTTGATGGTCCGCACGATATCGCGCACGGTTCTGCGCGCTTTGCGATGCTCGCGTGAGTTGGGGAAAATCTCGACAAAATAGTAAATGAGGCTTCCGCCCACGGGGAAGGAAAGAATGACGTACGCCCACCAAGAAGGGCGCCCCGTGCGTATGACGTGATAAATGAAGAACGCCTGGACCGCTACGGTGAGGATAATGAGTATCGGCATTGTTTCCCCCTTTCAATAAAGGGAATCATAGCCATCCTCGGGAAAAGTCGCCAGCGCGAGATCAGTGTTTCAGCTTGCCGATCCCCAGCAGTTTCAGTACGTATTTTTCGTAAACCGGCTCGGTGCTGCCGCGCTTCATTTTGCGGATGAAATATTTTTCGAATGCGATCTTGGCCCAGTGCACCCAGCGTCCATGGCGGAACCAGTTGACGTTGCGCGGTGGAATCTGCGGTAATGCGACAAAGGCGCCGCCACGGTCGCCGAGGTCGGCCAGGCAGATGGCGTTCCAGGTTGGTTTCTCGGTTGGTTCCCTGCCGTCCAGCAATGCACGGATGTTGAGAGCGGTGGCGGTGACCATGGTTTCTATCATATAGCCGGTCTTGGGTGCGCCGGTCGGCACCGGCGTGACTTCTACTGGAGGAATCGCCACGCATACCCCGACTGCGAAAATGTTCTGGTACTTCGGGTTGCGCTGGTAGGGATCGATCAAGACAAATCCCCGCGGGTTCGTCAGTCCGTCGATGCCGGCAACCGCATCTACGCCCTTGAATGCCGGCAACATCATTGAATAGCTGAAGTCGAGTACGTGTTCCTTTTTTGGTTGGCCGTTATCGTCGTGTTCGACGACGAACATCTTGCCGGCCTCCACCTTGCTGACTTTTGCGTTGCAGATCCATTTGATATGCCGGTCTCGCATCGCCGATTCCAGAAAACCTTTGGAGTCGCCTACGCCGCCAAGCCCCAGATGGCCGATATAAGGTTCGGGAGTCACATAAGTCATGGGGACGCGGTCGCGAATCTTGCGCCTGCGCAAATCGGTTTCCATGATGAAGGCAAACTCGTAGGCGGGGCCATAACAGGATGCACCTTGGGCCGCGCCGACTACAATGGGGCCCGGATTTTGTACGAATTGATCCCAATAGCCAGCCGCCTCGACCGCGTGGTCGACATGACAGATGGAGTGTGTATAGCCGTCAGGACCCAGGCCTTCCACTTCGTCGAACGCCAGCTTTGGTCCGGTGGCTATGACCAGGAAGTCATAGGTAATGCTGCTGCCGTCCAATAGTTCAACACGCTGTTGCTCGGGATGGACACGCTTGGCTCCGGTCGCAAGAAATTCGATTTTCTTGCGCGCGAAATAGGGTGCGATGGGAAACGAAATATCTTCGCGGCTGCGCCAGTTGACCGCAACCCAAGGGTTGGAGGGTACGAAATGGAAGTTTGCGGTATCCGAAATGACGGTGACGCGATCCTCGCTGCGCAGCGTTTCCCGTAATTCGTATGCCATGGGCATGCCGCCGATGCCCGCGCCTAAAACGACTACATGTGCCATTTTTGTTCCTTTCGCCTCGTTCGCCCTCGAACTTCCGGGCTATGTGCTGAACGTCGATAACAATGTAGCAAATATTAGAATATAAGTAAAAGCTAATTTAATTGGCGAGGTGATGCGCTGAGTCGCAGGCGCTTGGCGGGATGCGTCTTACGAGTTGCCGCTTCTGAAAGAGGCGGCAGCCGTCAGCTTGATGTGGAAGGGTCTCGAGAAAGGCGATGGGAAGGCAGAAGCCATGAAGAGCTGGTTTGCAGGAACAATGCCAAAGGTGCAGGCAGGGATGGATAAGCCATCCCCGCCTGACTATCCGGCGGTGTCGGCAGCAAGTTCTGGTTGCGAATCGCCGGAGTCTTCGTGGAAGACCAGCACGACTTTTTCTTCCGCGTCAATATCGACGGTGACGCCTCCACCATGCGACAGGCGACCGAAGAGCAGTTCGTCAGCCAAGGCGCGCCGGATCGTGTCCTGAATCAGGCGCGACATCGGACGTGCGCCCATCTGCGGATCGAAGCCTGTCTTGGCGAGGTAGTCCTTCAACGCATCGGTGAACGTGACGTCGACCTTTTTTTCATGCAGCTGATCTTCCAGCTGCATCAGGAATTTCTCGACGACGCGCATGATGACATCGTGATCGAGAGCGCCAAACGAAACGACGGCATCCAGACGATTGCGGAATTCCGGCGTGAACAAGCGCTTGATTTCCGCCATTTCATCGCCTGTGCTGACCGACTTGGTAAAGCCCATGCTGGACTTCGACAGTGATTCTGCGCCCGCATTGGTCGTCATGATGATGGTCACATTGCGGAAATCTGCCTTGCGACCATTGTTGTCGGTGAGCGTGCCATGATCCATCACTTGCAGCAGGATATTGTAGATATCAGGATGGGCCTTCTCGATTTCGTCGAGCAGCAGCACGCAATACGGATGCTTGGTGATAGCCTCCGTCATCAGGCCGCCTTGCTCGAAACCGACATAACCTGGAGGCGCACCGATCAGGCGTGATACGGCGTGGCGCTCCATGTATTCCGACATGTCGAAGCGGACCAGTTCGATGCCCAATGTGTAAGCCAGCTGACGCGCAACTTCAGTCTTGCCGACGCCAGTGGGGCCGGAGAACAGGAAGGAACCGATAGGCTTCTGCGCATTACCCAAGCCACTACGCGCCATCTTGATGGCCGCAGAAAGTGCGTCGATGGCCTTGTCCTGACCAAAGACAACAGCCTTCAGGTCGCGGTCCAGCGTCTTCAATGCATTACGGTCGTCAGAGGAAATATTCTGCGGCGGGATGCGCGCAATTTTGGCAACAATGTCTTCGATTTCCTTGTTGCCAATGATTTTCTTCTGTTTTGATTTCGGCAGAATGCGCTGTGCAGCACCCGCCTCGTCGATCACGTCGATAGCCTTGTCTGGCAGGTGGCGATCATTGATGTATTTGGCAGACAGCTCGGCAGCGGTATTCAATGCGGCAGAAGTGTATTTGACGCTGTGATGTGCCTCAAAACGTGACTTCAGGCCTTTCAGAATTTCCACTGTTTCAGCGATGCTCGGCTCCGACACGTCCACTTTCTGGAAGCGACGAGACAGGGCGTGATCTTTCTCGAATACGCCGCGGTATTCCTGATAGGTAGTCGCGCCGATGCATTTAAGAGTGCCATTCGACAGGGCAGGCTTCAGCAGGTTGGAAGCGTCCAGCGTGCCGCCGCTTGCGGCGCCCGCACCGATCAGCGTATGAATCTCGTCGATGAAGAGAATTGCGTTCGGATTATCTGCAAGCTTCTTAAGCACCGCTTTCAATCGTTGCTCAAAATCGCCGCGATACTTGGTGCCAGCCAGCAAGGCGCCCATGTCCAGCGAATAGATGACGGCATTGCTCAATACCTCCGGCACGCTGCCTTCGACAATACGGCGAGCAAGACCTTCCGCGATCGCGGTTTTGCCGACACCAGCTTCGCCGACAAGCAACGGATTATTCTTGCGGCGACGGCAAAGCGTCTGCACCACACGTTCCAACTCGGGCGCGCGGCCGATCAGCGGGTCGATACGTCCGGCAAGTACCTGGGCGTTAAGGTTCAGGGTGAAGTTTTCCAGTGCACCGGTAGAAGCGGCCTCGCCTTCAACTTCCTGTTCGCTTTCGACGCGTTTGGAAGTGGTGTTTTCTGCCACCTTGGTGATGCCGTGCGAGATGAAGTTCACGACGTCGAGGCGTGTGACACCCATCTGATGCAGGAAAAATACCGCGTGGGAATCCTTTTCACCGAAGATGGCGACCAGCACGTTGGCTCCGGTTACTTCTTTCTTGCCAGAAGATTGCACATGCAGAATGGCGCGCTGAATTACTCGTTGGAAGCCCAGGGTCGGCTGCGTATCGACTTCGTCGCTGCCGGTGACGGTGGGGGTGTGCTCTTCGATGTAATTGGTCAGTTCGCGTCGCAGGACTTCGAGGTCGGCACCGCACGCGCGAAGCACTTGGGCCGCGGTGGGGTTGTCGATCATCGCGAGCAGCAAATGCTCGACCGTGATCAGCTCATGACGCTTCTGACGCGCGTCCATGAACGCCATATGTAAGGATACTTCCAGTTCCTGCGCAATCATTTTAAGGCACCTCTAAATACCAATGACCGGTTGTGCTACTTGTTGCCAGCTTCCTGTGCCCGATATCGCAGAAAGCCTTATTCTTCTTCCATGATGCATTGCAAGGGGTGCTGGTGCTCCCTGGCGAATGCGGTGACCTGGTTGACCTTGGTTTCGGCAATGTCGTGTGGATAAATGCCACACAATCCAATACCGTCGTTATGTACTTTGAGCATGATTTGCGTGGCCTGTTCGCGGCTTTTTGAAAAAAACTGCTGCAGGACCACTACAACAAATTCCATGGGCGTGAAATCGTCGTTTAACAACAGCACCTTGTACAGAGGAGGAGGTTTCTGTCGGGTGGCCGTGGTTTCTACAACGGTGCTTTCGTTTGTCTTCGCCATAGCTTGTTCTTATTGTGAGCCTAAAACGGATTTTTTCAAGTAGGCAGAACAGGCTAACAATAGAAATCTCGATGAAGAAAATCTATTGCCAACGCCTGTACTAGGGGTAAATGCGCACGCTTTTTACAATGCGCTCGTGGGTTTGGATGATTTCGAGGGTATGGCCGCTTATCTTGAAGCTGGTGCCGGGTTCCGGAATGTCTTCGAAGTGTTCAAGTACCAGGCCGTTCAATGTCTTGGGTCCATCCAGCGGAAAACCCAGACCCAGCTTGCGATTGAGGCTGCGCAACTGTACCCCGCCATCCACCAGCCAACTGCCGTCAGGCTGCTGGTGAAAGGCGCCGCCGAAGGATGGCGACTGGGTGGTGAAATCGCCGACGATTTCCTCGAGGATGTCTTCCAGCGTCACCAAGCCTTTAAGCTCGCCGTACTCGTCAACCACCAGGGCCAGGCGCTGCTGCTTTTCCTGAAACTGCTGCAATTGCGTGTACAGCGGAGTTCCGCAAGGCACATAGTAGGGTTCCGCGACGACCTCGCGCAGCATGTCGAGGTCGAGCTGTCCGTTCTGCACCTGGTGCATGACCTTGCGGATATGAATAACGCCGATGATTTCTTCCGTCGGCCCTTGCCGCACCAGCATGCGTGTGTGATGGCTGGTGGCGATCTGCTGCAATATCGTTTCGACGGGCGCATCGAAATCGACGGCTTCGATTTGCGTGTGCGCAGTCATCACATCGTCGACCGTGGCTTTTTCAAGATCGAACAGATTGAGCAGGATGCTGCGGTGCTTCTTGGGAATGAATTTCCCGGACTCTGAAACGATGGTGCGCAGCTCTTCCATGCTGATGGCATGCGCGGTATCGCTGAAATCGGTCTTGACGCGCAGCAGCCGGAGGAAGGCGCTGACGAACAGATTGACGAACCAGACGATCGGGTACGCCACCTTGAGTAACGGATACAGAATGTAGCTGCATGCAAAAGCAAGCTTTTCGGGGTAGGTGGCGGCGATGACCTTGGGCGAGATTTCGCCGAATACAAGAATTGCGAAGGTGACCGCCAGCGTGCCGCCAGCCAGCACGGCCTGGCCGTCGCCGAACAAACGCACGCTAATCACGGTGACCAGTGTGGCGGAGGCGGCATTTGCGAAGTTGTTGCCGAGCAGGATTACGCCCAGTAGCTTGTCGGTTTTAGCCAGCAATCCGCTGGCGAGGCGGGCACCGCGATGTCCGGAGTTGGCAAGGTGCCTCAATCGGTAGCGATTGAGAGACATTAGGCTGGTTTCGGCGATCGAAAAGAATGCGCCGATCAGTAGCAGCCCGACGAGTGCGCCGAGCTGCCACGATAAAGGAATGTCGTCCAAGGAGTATCTGTCAGTCTATGTGAAGCGCCAAGTTTCCGCGCAAGGGCGGAGCCTTGTCAAGGCAAGGCTTCCGCTGTTTCCTTCTTTTCCGGCTTGACCAGGTCTTCGCGGGAGATTCCCAGCCACATCACGATGGGGCTCGCGACCAGCACTGAAGAGTAGATGCCGAACAGAATGCCGATGGTCAGCGCCAGCGCGAAGTTATGCAGCACTTCCCCTCCGAAGAAAAGCATCGAGCAAACAACGAGCTGTGTGGACAAGTGAGTCATGATGGTACGGGACATCGTGCGAGTGATCGCGTTGTCGATGACTTCCTGCACACTGGCTTTACGCATCTTGCGGAAGTTCTCGCGCACCCGGTCGAACACCACCACGGATTCGTTGACCGAGTACCCGAGCACGGCGAGTACCGCGGCCAGCACGGTCAGGTTGAACTCCCATTGGAAAAAAGCGAAGAAGCCCAGGATGATCACGACGTCGTGCATGTTGGCGATCACTGCTGCAACGGCAAAGCGCCATTCGAAACGCATCGCGAGGTAGGCCATGATGCCGAAGCACACCAGCAGCATCGCCAGTGCACCGTTTTCGTATAGCTCTTGTCCGACCTGTGGGCCGACGAACTCGACACGATGCAACTCTACATCGGGCTGGTCTTGACGTAGCACGCCGATGACCTGTTCCGACAACTGCGCCGTGGAGGTGCCTTCCTTAACCGGCAGGCGGATCAAGACATCGCGACTGGTGCCAAAATTCTGGACAGTGGCGTCCTTGAGTCCGATGGTGTCGATGGCACTGCGGATCTTGGGAATGTCCGCTGTTTGCGGGTAGCTGACTTCCATGACGGTGCCGCCGGTAAAGTCGACGCCAAGGGCAAGACCTTTGGTCGCCAGGAAGAACACTGCCAAAATGAAGGTGATCAATGAGATGGACGTCGTCAGACGTCCATAGCTCATGAACGGGATATCTTTTTTAATGTGGAAGAGTTCCATACGTTTTCCTTAGCCGATCGCCAGCTTGTTGATCTTGCGGCGGTAGCCATAGACCAGGTTGACCACGGCGCGCGATACCACAACTGCAGTGAACATTGAAGTCAGGATGCCGAGCACGTGCACTACGGCAAAGCCCTTCACCGGGCCGGTGCCGAACATGAACAGTGCCAGGCCCGCGATCATCGTAGTGATGTTGGAGTCGAGAATGGTGCCGAAGGCGCGATCGTAGCCGGCATGGATGGAGGCCTGCGGGGAACTGCCATTGCGCAGCTCTTCACGGATTCGTTCATTGATCAGCACGTTGGCGTCGATTGCCATGCCCAGGGTAAGCGCGATAGCAGCCAGGCCTGGAAGAGTCAGCGTGGCCTGCAACAGCGAGAGCAATGCGACCAGCAACAGCAGGTTTGCGCCGAGCGCAAACACGGAGATGGTGCCGAACACCATGTAGTAAACGATCATGAGAACCGCGACGGCAGCGAATCCCCACAGAGTGGAGTACATGCCGCGCTTGATGTTTTCCTCACCCATGCTTGGCCCGACGGTACGTTCCTCGATGATGTCCATCGGGGCTGCTAATGCACCTGCGCGCAGTAGCAGCGAAACGTCGGTGGCTTCCTGCACGTTGGCCATGCCGCTGATCTGGACGCGGCCGCCGCCGATTTCTTCCTGAATCACCGGTGCGGTAATGACTTCCGCCTGACCCTTTTCGACCAGCAGGATGGCCATGCGCTTTCCGACGTTTTCGCGGGTGACCTGCTTGAAGATGCGCGCGCCGCGACCATCCAGCGTCACGTGAACCACGGAACCGCCAGACTGCTGGTCGAGGCCGGGACCGGCGTCGGTAATGTAATCACCGGTCAGCACCACGCTCTTCTTGATTAGCAGCGGACGGCCATCACGGTCGACAAAGTATTCGTCACCGAAAGGGACTTGGCCCTTGGCAGCAGCATCCAGTGTTGTCGGAATGCTCTTCTCGTCGTCCACCATGCGGATTTCCAGGGTCGCGGTGCGGCCAAGGATTTCCTTGGCCTTGGCGGTGTCCTGAACGCCGGGCAAT
This sequence comes from uncultured Methylobacillus sp., assembly GCA_946481235.1. The sequence goes on from CAMLME010000012.1 coordinate 16,144, forward strand.
TGCACCACGATGCGGTCCATGCCTTGCTGCTGGATGATGGGTTCGGCAACGCCGAGTTCGTTGACGCGGTTGTGCAGCGTCTGCATGTTCTGCTTGAGCGCGAAGTCCTGGATGCGTTTCTGCGCAGGAATGTCCAGCGAAGCGATCAGGAGCTTATCTTCGCCTTCGGCCGATTCCTTGAGCTGCAGATCCGGATAATTCTTGCGGATTTCGGCCTCTGCCTTGGCTAGGTCGGCATCATTACGGAACTTCACCTGAACCGATTGCCCTTCACGCACGACACCAAGATAAGGGATGCGGCTTTCACGCATGGTGGTACGCAGGTCGCCCACATACCGCTCGGCAGCCTTGTCCACGGCAGCCTTCATGTCCACCTGGAGCAGGAAGTGTACGCCGCCGCGAAGGTCGAGGCCGAGATACATCGGCAACGCGCCAATGTTATGCAGCCATTCGGGCGAACGCGATACCAGATTGAGAGCAACGACGTAATTCTTGCCCAGCTTTTCCGCCAGGAGGTCCTTAGTCTTGATCTGCATATCCGGGTTTTCCAGACGTACTTTGACGCCCTTGTCGTCAAGGAACAGGCCATTGAAAGCGATGTTTTCCGCTTTCAATGTGGATTCCACCTGCTCCAGCAATGCCGGTTCGACTTTAATGGTGCTCTTGGCCGGCGAAACCTGCACGGCCGGAGCTTCTCCGAAGAGGTTAGGCAGTGCATACAGCATGCCGAACAGCAGCGAGACAAGAATAAGGATGTACTTCCAGAGCGGATAGCGGTTCATGGGGATCTGCCCGGTAATTTTTAGAGAGACTTGAGCGTGCCCTTGGGCAGCAGGGTCTGCACAGTGTGCTTCTGTACCTGGACAACAATTTCAGGCGCGATTTCAAGCCCGACAAAGCTGTCGCCAACCTTGACGATCTTGCCTGCTACGCCGCCGGTGGTGACAACTTCATCCCCTTTTTGCAGCGCTTCGATCATCTTGCGGTGTTCCTTGGCCTGCTTCATCTGCGGGCGGATGAGCATGAACCAGAACAGTACGAAAATGACGATCAGAGGAAGAAAACTGGTCCAGTCGGGGGAAGCCGCTGCAGTGGATGCGGCATAAGCGTTGCTGATAAACACGGATAAGTCCTTTTTATGACTGACTAAAAGCGGAAAATTCTAGCACAAAGCCTGGTAATTCATCAGGGCGCAAGTGCAGTGCGTCGAGCCGGCGCATGAATCAAAGACTTAAGGCTCGGCGACGATTTCTGAATTCGTCCGCGAAGCTGTTGAGGCGGCCTTGTTCGATCGCGCCGCGCAAACCTGTCATCAGTTCTTGATAGTAGTGCAGGTTATGGATGGTATTGAGACGGCTACCGAGAATTTCGCCGACGCGGTGCAAATGGTGCAGATAAGCGCGGGTGAAATGACGGCAGGTGTAGCAGGTGCATTCCGGGTCGAGCGGACCGGTGTCGGTCTTGTAACGGGCATTCTTCAGCTTGATGTCGCCGTTGCGGGTGAACAGCCAGCCATTGCGTGCGTTGCGGGTCGGCATGACGCAGTCGAACATGTCCACGCCCCGCTGGACAGCATCCACCAGGTCTTCCGGCGTACCCACCCCCATCAGGTAGCGCGGCTTATCGGCCGGCATACGCTGCGGAGTGTGGTCCAGAATGCGCAGCATATCTTCTTTCGGTTCGCCGACCGACAATCCTCCGATTGCATAACCGTCGAAGCCGATATCGGTCAGGCCCTTGAGGGAAATGTCGCGCAGGTCTTCGTACATGCCGCCCTGGATAATGCCGAACAGTGCATTCGGGTTGCCTTCATGCGCTTTTTTACTGCGCTCTGCCCAGCGCAGCGACAACTCCATCGAGTCGCGCGCCTGCGTCCAGGTTGCCGGGTAAGGCGTGCATTCGTCAAAAATCATCACGATGTCGGAATTCAGCACGCGCTGGATGCGCATCGATTCTTCCGGCGTCAGGAAGCACAGGTCGCCATTAATGGGCGAGCGGAACTTGACGCCTTCTTCGGTAATCTTGCGCAATGCGCCCAGGCTCCAAACCTGGAATCCGCCGGAATCGGTGAGGATGGGGCCGTCCCAGCCCATGAAGCGATGCAGTCCGCCATGCGCTTCGATGACATCCAGCCCCGGGCGCAGCCATAAATGGAAGGTATTGCCGAGAACGATGTGCGCCCCGATGTCGCGGATTTCGTCCGGGGACATTGTTTTTACCGTGCCGTACGTGCCGACAGGCATGAACGCTGGGGTCTGAACGACGCCATGGGCAAGGGTGAGCGACCCGCGGCGGGCGGCGCCGTCGGTATGCGTGACGGAATAGAGCATGATGGGGCGGCATACTACCATAAGAGGGTGCAAAAATCGGCTGTAAGACCTTTCTGAATCAGGCAATAGCCGATTGTTTGCTTTGGCTTTGTTGTTATACTTGTGCAAACCGAAATTTCCGCAAGGCTCCCCACTACATGGCTAATTACCCCATCCCTCCGCGCCATCCTCGTCCGTTGATCGACCCCAAACTGCGGGAGCGCAGCATCTATTTATTGCCCAATCTATTTACCACCGGTGCGCTGTTCGCCGGTTTCTATGCCGTGGTGCAGGCGATGGGCGGGCGTTACGAGCATGCAGCGGTCGCGATTTTTCTGGCGATGGTACTGGACGGGCTGGATGGTCGCGTGGCGCGTCTCACGCATACGCAGAGCGCATTTGGGGCGGAGTATGACAGCCTCTCCGACATGGTTTCGTTTGGTGTCGCCCCGGCACTGGTGCTTTACGTCTGGGCGTTGAAGCCAATGGGTAAGCTGGGCTGGATTGCTGCATTTATCTATTGTGCCGGTGCCGCACTGCGCCTTGCGCGCTTCAACACCAAACTGGACGAATCCGACAAGCGCTACTTCCAGGGCTTGCCCAGTCCCGCCGCCGCTGCACTACTGGCCGGCCTGGTGTGGGTGTCTTATGAAAACGGCGTCACCGGATCGGATGTATTTTTCGGTTGGCTGAAGATGAAATGGGTGGCCTGGGGTTTCACCGTATTCGCCGGTCTCACCATGGTGAGCGATCTGCGCTACTTCAGCGGCAAGGATTTCAACTTGCGCAAGAGCGTGCCTTTCGTGGTGATCATCATGATCATGCTGGCCTTTGTTCTGATTTCCTATAGCCCGCCGGAAGTGCTGTTCATGGTGTTTGTCGTGTACGGATTGTCGGGTTACGTAGGTTGGGCGATGCGTCGCATCCGCAAAAACGACGCATAGTTGCACCTGCCATTAAAAAAAGTTATATTCACTTACCATGTTTTTCAATCGCTACAGCATCTTAGCCCTCCCGCATTACGGCCTCCTACTGGCCGGCCTGCTGCTGCGCGTCGCGCGCTAAATACTTTATTCCCCAATCAGGTTTTACAGGTGCGCACGGTACATTCCGTTACCATGCGATTGCAGATATATGAGGCAGCAGCCTCCGGAAAGCTTTCAGGAATTCATGGCTTCCGTTAAGAAGAATGGAGCAAGACCATGCAGGACAAATTGATCATATTCGACACCACCTTGCGCGATGGCGAGCAAAGCCCCGGCGCGGCGATGACCAAGGAAGAAAAGATCCGCATCGCGCGCCAGCTGGAAAAGCTCGGGGTGGACATCATCGAAGCAGGTTTCGCTGCGGCAAGCCCCGGTGATTTCGACGCGATCCACAGCATCGCCGGCATCATCAAGAACTCCACAGTTTGCTCACTGGCGCGTGCCAGCGAGAATGATGTGCGCCGTGCGGGTGAGGCGATCAAGCCGGCCAAATCGGGCCGTATCCATACGTTTATTGCCACCAGCCCCATTCACATGGAAAACAAGTTGCGCATGTCGCCCGACCAAGTGGTCGAGCGCGCAGTGCAAGCGGTGAAATGGGCGCTGGAGTATACCGACGATGTAGAGTTTTCCGCCGAGGACGCGGTGCGTTCCGAAATGGATTTCCTCGTACGCGTATTCGACGCGGTCATCAAGGCCGGTGCCAAAACCATCAATGTGCCCGATACCGTCGGCTACTCGCTGCCCGCGTTGTGGGGCGAGCGCATCAAGCAACTGATCGAGCGCGTACCGAATTCCGACAAGGTGGTCTGGTCCACGCATTGCCACAACGATCTCGGCATGGCCGTTGCCAACTCGCTGGCTGCGGTAATGAACGGCGCACGTCAGGTGGAATGCACCATCAACGGCTTGGGCGAGCGTGCAGGCAACGCCAGCCTGGAAGAAATCGTGATGGCGGTGAAAACGCGCAAGGATATCTTCACCTGCGACAGCCGCATTGACACTACGCAGATCGTGCCGACGTCCAAACTGGTTTCCAGCATCACCGGCTATCCGGTGCAGCCGAACAAGGCTATCGTCGGCGCCAATGCCTTCGCGCATGAGTCCGGCATCCACCAGGACGGCGTGCTCAAGCA
>CAMLME010000013.1 GCA_946481235.1 uncultured Methylobacillus sp.
CTTTTTTAACGTCAATAAAGGGGAAACACATGAATGTACTGAATCGCTACGGCTCGCTGCTTGGCCGGATTCTGATCGCGCTGATCTTCATACTCTCGGGCTTCAGCAAGATTGCAGGCTTCGACGGCACCGTCGGCTATATCGCCAGCCAAGGCCTGCCGCTACCGCAACTGCTGGCCATCGGCGCCATCATCGTCGAACTAGGCGGCGGCCTGATGCTGGTGCTCGGCTGGAAAGCTCGCTGGGCAGCCGGCGCCATGCTGATCTTTACTGCCCTGGCCGCAGTGTTTTTCCACAACTTCTGGGTCATGCCGGCGGATCAAATGCAGAACCAGATGATCCATTTCATGAAGAATCTTTCTATGATGGGCGGCTTGTTGTATGTGGTGGTACATGGCAGCGGCCCGTTGAGCCTGGAGAAGGAGTAACGCTGCTGGCGAGCAGCACCCGACTGAACAATAACGCCTAGCCGGAGCTGTGTTGCTCAAGAAAAAAGCCGCACATTTGTCGATAATGTGTGGCTATTTTTAAGCCTCGCTGCATTCGAACTCATTTAAAGAGCGTCATTAGTCCGAACGGACTAATCTTTAGCGATTTTTATGCGTGATAAGTAAATATCCGATAAACGGATTTTTTTCTAATTTTTGGGATTGACTTGTAATATGTAGACCGCCATAAAGTACCTGTCCTCTTTTACCCGATATGTCCGATTAACAGACATTTTTAAAAGTAGACGAGGGTATGCAATGGTTGACGCTATCACACTCAAGGATCTAATCAATGCCGATGATCCTGATCTCTGGTCACAACATCTTTTTGAGCTTGCCAGCCTCTACGGGTATGAGCAGGTATTCTATTCCCTCCTGCCAAACAAGTACCTACCTGTTGACGAGGGGTTTCTCTGCAGCAATTGCCTGAAGCAATGGCGTATCATTTATGAACAGGAAATCTACCCCTTATTGCTCAAGGATCAGGAAAGCACCACTCCTTTAATTCTGGTCCTTGGCGCGCCAAATGAAACGCAGTTGTGCCTGCTCCATGAGGACATGAAATACCTGAACTTCTGTTCGCTATTTGCGAGCGTAACTTTTCCCATCTATGGACCTAACGGGATCTTCGGAGTGATGAGCTTTGTCACCAAAGCGTCATCGGGCAGGCTGTTTCAACAGCAATTGAATCGATCGGTATCCGACTTGGCGCTTATCAGGGATTATGTTTTTCAATCCTCGCTAAGATTTCTCAGGAAATGCGACAAATCCAGGACTGCCAATCTGACAAAACGTGAAATTGAGTGCCTGCAATGGGTGATGGAGGGGAAATCAACCTGGGAAATTTCTTCTATCCTCAGCTGTTCGGAATCCACTGTGAATTTTCACATCACGAATGTCAGGGAAAAATTCAAGGTCAGGACTCGTCAGCAGGCGGTTGTGAAGGCGATTAATCAGGGGCTTTTGATGCCAAACTAGCGCGTAGACTTTTGAAATTGAGGACCGGCATTAAGGAAAACTTCCTGCCTTGCATTTCTGATAAATAGACGCCTCCCAAGCCAAGTCCGAGCGCGACCGCATGATAGGGGGCAAAATGCTCATCAAGCAACAGCACGGCAAAAAATGCTCCCAAGGCCGGAACCAAGCTTGGGAATAGACTTGCTCTTCCCGGACCCAGCAGTTCAACTCCTCGCATATATGCCAGTTGGGCGGTGAGAGAAGGTCCGAAAGCGACGAACAGCAGCACTAGCCAACCCGTCAGGCTTGGCCAATATCCTAACCCCAGTGCGATCTCGCCTATTGCCAGAGGTAGCGAAGTCACCAGCGCCGCAATCGACATCCCAAAGAACATCACCAGAAATGGCAAGGCCGGCCTGGCACGTAATGCCAGCGTATAGGCGGCGTAAAAGACACAGGCAGCCAGGATCGCCAGGTCTCCAATATTGAAGGACATGCCCGATATCCGGGAAAGATTGCCTTCAGTCGCAACGACCGCGACCCCGGTGAGGGCCATTGCCATGCCTATCGACCGAATATAAGTGATCTTTTCTGAGTAGATAAGCCATGCGCCCAGGATCACCATCGGCGGCATCGCGCTCTGCAGCAGGGTAATGTTCAAAGCGGTTGTCTCGTAAGCGGCCATATAGAAGAGCGCACTGAACCCGGTGAATCCGGCGATTCCCATGGCAACCAGTCTTTTCCAATGCCCAAAAAGAGATGCCTGATGCTCAATGATCTGCCTGCGCATCAGCCAGCCGAGTATGGAGCACACGATCAACCATCGCAGGAAGACCAGGCACATGGGAGAGATTTCACCCGCCGCCAATCGTGCGGCAACTGCATTACATCCCCATACGGCGGCTGTATACATCAGGACAAGCCAGCCCTGGTTCCATACGCGCCGGGGCAAGGACAATAGCCAGGTCATCAGATACTCCCGAATTTCGGGCCTCAGGTTTGATACTGCTTGCGAGGCATATTGGAAGGGGCCAGACCCGTCGAAACCACCGGTCTGACACTACGGGCCAGGTGCTGCTGGATTTGCTTGGCAGCAAAGCCGGACCCGATGGCGAATCGCATGACCGGGCCAAAAGAATTGGCAATAGCCGGGCCGGCGAAATACAGTCCCTTGACGGAGGACTCGAAGTTCTTGTCCAGCCTGGGCGTCGAATGCACCTGATCCAGTTTGTCGACCAACTCCTGACTGATGAAGCTGATACGGTTCACGTCGGGCTTGTAACCTGTTGCCGCAATGACATGGTCCGCACTCATGATCTTCGCCTCGCCTTGCTTGTCGACGAAACGCAGGTGCGGCCTATTGTCCTCGACGTAGCAGTCCTTCAACTCATGCCCCAGCAGGACCGGCACCGGCTGCAAGCGGTTCTTGATGAACCAGCCGCCGGAGGGCCCCAGAAAATTTTTTACCGTCTTCAGCCGCAGCCTCTCCGGGAGATACCTGAAAAGCCAGGGTGCATCGCAGCAGAGCAAGTTCATCCAGCCCGGGCCCAAACCCGACATCGGCGCGGCCAGGCGATCCAGTATAGTTCGGGTATCCCCTTCCTCGGTGCCGAAGCTCAACTCCGGACGCCTTGCGACGAGCTGCACCTTCGCATCCACTTCATGCAGCAGCACCGCCATGTCGATCGCAGAAGAGCCGCTGCCGATGACGATCACCTCCTGCCCGGCAAACTTATCCAACGCGAAATGTTCGGCACTGTGCGAATACGTGTGCTGAGGCAACACACGCAATGGCGAGGGTAGATGACGGAAAAAGTCGATGCCCACGGCAACGATGACCTTCCTCGCATAATGTACGGAATCATCCTCGAGCCTGATCTCGAATCCCTCATGCGTCTGGGCAAGCTTGGTGACATAAGCTTCGATGAGGTCGGGAGCGTATCGCTGCTGGAACGCAATGCCGTACTGCGCGAACAGCTCGAGCGATATCGGCAAGCCTTCATCGCGATAGGGAATGTCGTGCTCTTCGCAATATTGCTTCAGGCTGAACTTGCCGTCCGGATCGAACATGGTAGCGGACAGGCCGGCGGATTTAAGAAACATGCCTTTGGGCATGTGATTGCGCCAGGTATGCATCGCCTTGCCGATAATCTTGAAATCGATGCCCTGGCCGGAAAGGTGGGCGGCAATGGACAAGCCATAGGGACCCGCCCCGATAATCGCCACGTCGGTAATAACGCTCATGATTGCATCCTGTGCTGTGATTGATGAAGTCGGGAGGGTGAAAACCTGAACCCTGACGGGAACTGAAATTCCTGGCCGGCCCTGGCTGCTGCAAGGAAGCGTTCCACCGTCTCCGAGGTGTAACCGTTGGCGCCATTGCGTATGGCGGTCGCAGAGATGTTGTCGGTGCGTGCCACCGGGAAAGGATAGATCCACCCGCAGGCGTCAAAGATATGGCGCACCCAGATGCCGCCGACATCGCTGCCATGCAGGCCATGCACAGGGACACCAGGATTGGATTTTTGTACATGGCGAACGATGCCAAAGAATCCGTCCCGGTCGTAGATATGCGGCAAATCGAGCACCTCTACCTTGCTCTCCAGGCCAGCATCCTTCAGGCTGGCCTTAAGAATCTCCTTGCGCACCTCGTACTCGTAAAACTTGTTCCCGGTCGGGAAATAGTTTTTGCTGGGGTCCGCCAGCGCGGTCTTGTAATAGACACGCATGCCGTCCTGATAGGACAAGGCGATTTCTCCGCTGGCCAGCGCGGCCCGATGCAGCTTGGGCACGGTGGTGGGATGCACATAGATTTTGCTCAGTCGGCGAGATTCAATCGCATCTCGCATGATGCGAAGGTGGGTGGTGTGCACGGGATTGAAGGTCCCGAAAAACACGCCGACCCCTGACTTGGGGTGGCGCACTGCCCGCAAGTCGGAGAGCAAGCCGCTAATGAGATGCCATGCGAGTGCAATTGCACATGCCTGGATCAAATACACGACGGGTTGCCACACCAAGGCCAATGCTGTGAGCCAGGCCGAAAGCGAGAAGGCAAGCAAAACATTGCTGTTGCGATCCCCATGCCCTTTGTAGGCCAGTGTCACTGAAAACCCGTGTATCCCCCCGGACGCGAGGATCAGCAGACCCGTCAATTGTGCAGGTGGAAGTTCTGCTTTCCAGATCGCGGCCAGGAGATGCAAGATGCCCACGACCCATGCCCCATGGAACACCATTCGCGTCCATCGACCAGGGCTCACCGCTGCAAGCTTGAGATTGATCCAGTCCTCTACCTTCAAAAGCAACCGGACATATCGCGGCAAAACAAAAATCGAAACGGCAGCCCCACTCGCGGCAAACAGCATGGATAGCATCACCTCGGGATGACCATAGCCGAGAATAAATGCGGGTACCACGAAGGTCATCGCGGAAAAAATCTGGGACTTTCTCTTCAGAAAGAAGCGGGAAGTCTGCAAGGTCAGATCGCTCATATCGTCCTCCTCAATCTGTCTTGATCATGGCGATATGCGGGATGAGGTCCTCAATATACGGCTCTCCCTGCATGCTGAATCCGAAGGAGGCATAAAAGTCCTTTAGATACAGTTGAGAAGAAATCTTGATGGGGTGACCGTTGCGCATGCTATCGAGATAATCGAGCCCTCTAGCGACCAAGGCCCTGCCTAGCCCAGTACCGCGCAAGGATTGCTTCACCACCACCCGGCCCAGGCTGAAATAACCTCGTTCAAACAAGTGCAGCGGCACCAAGCGCATATAGGCCACGATTTCGTTGTCCACTTGCCCCATGAGGTGCATGCAGAGCCTGTCCTTGTCATCGATGTCGGGATAAGGCACCTGCTGCTCCACGATGAATATTTCCTGCCGCAGCTTCAGTACTCCATACAGCTGATTGACATTGAACCCGTCGAAGCTGGACCAGATCCATTGAACATTCATCTGCTCGGATGGGTGACGTCTCCCGCTACGATTGGCCCTGTTTATCGGCCCTGTCGCAGCAAGCCCCTTGTCGTTCGCGTCGGCACATTTCGCGACTGCATCAATTGTCGTGTTCATGATTGGCTCCCAGCCAAGCACGACTCAGTACCCGTAGAGCAGATTGGCGGTCTGCCCATACAGGGTCGCTGGCGAAGACTGATAGGCCATGTTGACGGCCGCACGGCGCAGGCCGACCCCAGCCAACGGGGTAACGCGGTGCAGGTTGTGGTCGGCCCGTAACAGATAGGCGTCCCCTGCTTCATGCGCTTGCCTGTCAATCAAGCCGTTCTGGCCAGCCCATTCGATCAGGTCATGGATATCCTCGTCAGGCTTGCGTCCCTTGCGCCGGCACAAGTCTTTCCAATTGCAGATGTATTCAAGCTCGCCACCCCCGTCCTCGCCCGGTGCTTCTGCAAAAATGATCAAGGCGAAGGCCGGATCATCCAGATGCCAGCCATGCGTATCCCCACTGTTGTGCAGGAAATTGGCGACCATGAACTCTTCCGGATGAGTGCAGGTATAGACCTGCCGCCCGACGATGTCCTGAATGCAATCGCGGATGGCATAGTGGTGGTAGAGCGAATAGAGCAAGGCAGATTGATGGCGGATCTGGTTTCCGCCCAACACGGAAAGACTGCGCGGTGTGGAATAGCCGGGCATCTCGAACTGCCGCCGCAAGGCTATTTGCTCCATCTCCGCCATTTCTTCCCTGAAGACCTCCAGTGCCCCCATTTGCAAGAAGCCTTCCAGCTTGACATAGCCCATGCGCGCAAACTGCTCGCGCATATCGATAAGCTTGTCTTGCCTGAATGGCGTTGGCTCGAGCAAATCGTATAGTTCGGCCCACTTCTGAGGTGACGGGTATTGCCTGCCCCTGTGCGAAAAAGGCTTTTCGAGTACGGAACTTTCCATAGCTGATCCTCCGTTTAACCATCGTTGATTCAACGTCCCGCAATCTGGATAAATCCTGTGCGATCGGGGGTGAGTATTGCTGGTAGTCAGTCATCGACCTGGGGCAGATTCTATTGGCGCGCTCTCAGGAAAAAACCTAGCAAGGTATACAGGTTGCCGCTCCCGATTTAGTCCTTCATCCTGCTGGCTGCAATTCCCACACATCTGCTAGAGGAGGAGTGATGGACGACACCACAATACCGATCATAGATATTGGCCCTTTGCGCCAGGGAGACGCGACAGGCAGCCTGGAAGTCGCCAGGCAACTGGGCGAAGCATGCAGCCAGGTGGGCTTCTTCTATGTCACCAATCACGGGGTGGCAGACGAGATCATTTCGGATACGTTCTCGAGCGCGCAACGCTTCTTCTCGCTTCCTCTCGAGGAGAAAATGCGCTATTCACTGGAGCGCTACAGCAAGTGCTTCCGCGGCTACTCCCCGCCCCTTTCCGAATTGGCCGATGGTAAACGCAATGCCTACGAACTCATGGAGTTCAGCGTCGAATTTCCCGAGCATCACCCGGACGTACTACTAGGGAAACCCATGCATGGGCCCAACCAATGGCCGGACTTGCCAGGCTACAGGGAAGCGAATGAGCGTTATATCGAGCATTTGAGCGCACTGGGATTCGACCTGATGCGCGGCATCGCCATCAGCCTCGGGGTCGAACCCGATTACTTTTACCAAGCGTTCAATGGCCGGTCTTTTTGGCAATTCCGCACCGCACACTATCCGGACGAGACCGAAATTGCTTCGATCTCGGAACAGCTACCCCGGCGCGACAAGGTCGAAAACATCGAGGTCGGCGACCATAGCTGCGGCGCGCATACCGATTACGGCTGCCTCACGATCCTTCTTGCAGACAGCCCCGGTCTTCAGGTGCTCAGCCGCAATGGGGTTTGGTTCGAAGCCCCGGTCATCCCCGGCGCTTACATCTGCAATATAGGCGACATGCTGCAATACTGGACCAAGGATATGTACGTGGCCACGATGCATCGCGTCATGACCAAGGGCGCGCGAATATCCCTGCCTTTTTTCTTCCAGCCAGATTACGAGACAATGGTGCATCCGTTTCCGCATATAGAGGATCCGGCAGGCAAGAATTTCTCACCCATCAAATACGGCCCTTATGCCTTCAAGAATTACCAGGTGATTTACCCGACCGCGACCGCTCACCCGCCTGAGGAGGCCGCGATCGCCTGATGCACAGGAGGATAGACGTGAAAATGGAGTCCTTGCCCGTCGATATGCTGCTTACCCAGAACATCGATGCCTCGCTGGTGAAGATGAGACGAGACATCCATGCGCACCCTGAACTCTGCTTCGAGGAGCACCGTACTTCCGCCCTCGTCGTCAACATGTTGCAGGGATGGAATATCGAAACGCATACAGGCCTCGCAGGGACCGGGGTGGTCGGCATCATCCGTGGCGCGGCCCCCGGCAAAACGATAGGGCTGCGCGCCGATATGGACGCGCTGCCCTTGCAGGAAGCCAACGCCTTCGAACACCGTTCGACGCATTCCGGAAAGATGCATGCCTGCGGTCATGACGGACATGTCGCGATGCTGCTGGGGGCAGCGCAGGAGCTGGCAAAAGAACGAAGCTTCCATGGCACTATCCATCTCATCTTCCAACCCGGAGAGGAAAGCGGAGTCGGGGCAAAGAAGATGATGGACGATGGCCTTTTCGAGCGTTTTCCCTGCGATGCGGTATTCGCACTGCACAACTGGCCGGGTATTCCCGAAGGTCATTTCGCTACGTGCCCTGGCCCCATTATGGCGTCTTGTAACGAATTCCACATTACCGTTAAAGGAAGAGGAGCCCATGCAGCGTTGCCCCATAACGGCATGGACCCTATATTCGCAGCCGCACAGATACTGAACGGACTGCAATCCATCATCACCCGCAATAAGCGACCGATCGATAGCGCTGTGCTTTCGGTCACCCAGTTCCATGCCGGCGAGACCAACAACATCATCCCGGAGGTGGCATGGCTCTCCGGCACCGTTCGCACCTTCTCGAAGGAAGTCTTATCCCAGATCGAGGAGCGCATGCGAGTGATTGCTTACGGCACCGCGCACGCATATGGCTGTGAAGTCGAGTTCGACTTCATCCGCCAGTCCCCGGCAACCGTCAATGATCCGTCACAAACCGCTTTTGCAACTGCCGTGATGGAAAGCATGGTGGGGAGCGACCGCGTCGACAGAGGCGTGGAGCCGACGATGGGAGCCGAGGATTTCTCGTATATGCTCGAGCGGGTTCCGGGCTGTTACGCCTTTATCGGAAATGGCGAGGGAGGACACCGGGAACAGGGGCACGGCCTCGGCCCCTGCATGCTTCACAACCCGAGCTACGATTTCAATGATGCCCTATTGCCGATTGGCGCCGCCTATTTCGTCAACCTGGCCAGAGCCTATCTCACCGAACTGCCTGCAACTCCCTGAGCATCTTCAACAAGCGGGCCTCGCCATGGTCAAGAGTGGCGGCATCACGCGCAACAAGCCCCCAGAGTTCAGTATCCGTAAGGTCGAGCAGTTTGTCGAAATGGCGCAGTTCTTCCGGTCCCAAGGTGGGATAGTAGGTCTCGACGAATGCCTTGAGCACCAGGTCCAGCTCCAGCAACCCTCTCCGGCAGCGCCATAGCAAACGCCTGCCATCCGCCTTCATTCCTGGACACTCCTGATCGGAATGTGCCTTTTTTGCGCAGCAGGAGGCTCTTTCGACTCCTTGCGCTTCAGCGCCCTGATCCTGCCGATGGCTTTGGCCGGATTGAGCCCTTTCGGGCAGACATCGACGCAATTCATGATGTTGTGGCACTTGTAGAGCCGGAAAGGATCTTCCAGATTCTCCAGCCTGTCCTTCAAGGCGTGGTCGCGACTGTCCACCATGAAGCGATACGCTTGCAGCAAGCCGGCCGGGCCCACGAACTTGTCGGGGTTCCACCAGAATGACGGGCACGCGGTACTGCATGCCCCACAAAGGATGCACTCGTAGAGGCCGTCCAGTCGGGCGCGGTCCTCGGGCGACTGGAGCCGCTCGCGCTCGGGTGCGGGATCGTTATTGACGAGATAGGGATTCACGGAATGGTACTGGTCAAAAAAATGCGTCATGTCGACGACCAGGTCCTTGATCACGGACAGCCCTGGCATGGGGCGTACCACGATAGGCTCTTCCAGATCCGATAGCCGGGTAATGCAGGCCAGTCCGTTCTTGCCGTTGATGTTCATCGCATCCGAGCCGCAAATACCTTCGCGGCAGGATTTTCGCATGGCCAGACTTTCATCCACCTCCTTGATACGTATAAGTGCATCAAGCAGCATGCGATCGCCTGGCTGGAGATCGACAGCGTAGTCCTGCATGTACGGTTCCTGATCTGTTTCAGGGTTGTAGCGGTAGATGGAAAAACGCATGCCCCCTCCTAATAGACTCTTTCCCGTAGGGGAAACGATTCGACCGATAGCGGCTTGAGCCTGACATTCTTGTATGCCAGACGACGGGACGCGCTGAAATAAAGCGAATGCTTGAGCCAGCGCTGATCGTCGCGCTCCGGGAAATCTTCGCGGCAATGCGCTCCGCGGCTTTCCTCGCGCGAAGCCGCAGCGGCCATCGTGGCCTCGGCGACCTCGATCAAATTGTCCAGTTCCAGCGCTTCTACCCTGATCGTATTGAACACCTTGCTACGATCACGAATCCCCAAGTTCTGCATACGACTGCGTATCCCATGGATACTATCGACACCTGCGTTCAGCAGATCGGGGAACCGGAACACGCCGCAGTGTTTTTGCAATATCCGTCGCATGCTGTTGCCCACATCGTTGACGCTTTCCCCATGCGGTACGTCAAGCCGGGCAATCCTCGCCAGCGTTCTATCCGCCGCATTCGGTGGCAATGGCTTGAAGCGAGTTGTGGAGCGAATGAAGGACGTCATGTGATTACCGGCCTCTCTACCGAAGACCATCAGGTCAAGCAGCGAGTTTGATCCCAACCGGTTTGCGCCATGCACGGACACGCAAGCGCACTCACCGACCGCATAGAAGCCCTGCACAAGATTATCGAACTCATCGGCGCGCACCTGGCCATGCAGACTGGTAGGGATACCCCCCATCATGTAGTGCGCGGTAGGCACGACCGGGATCGGATCCTTGATCGGATCTATACCGGCAAATTTGATGGCAATCTCACGAATTCCGGGCAACCTGGACTTGATCAAATCCTCGCCCAGATGGTCGAGCTTCAGGAATACCGCATCCTTGCTCTCCCCCACGCCCCGTCCCTGCTTGATTTCATGCGCAATCGCCCGAGACACAACATCCCGGCTGGCGAGATCCTTTGCTGCGGGCGCATAACGGGACATGAAGCGCTCGCCTTCGCCGTTAACCAGATATCCACCTTCACCCCGCACCCCTTCGGAAACGAGCACGCCGGCACCGGCGATCCCGGTGGGGTGAAACTGCCAGAACTCCATGTCCTGCAACGGGATGCCCGCGCGCGCGGCCATCCCAAGCCCGTCGCCGGTGTTGATGAAGGCATTGGTGCTTGCCTCGAAAATCCGGCCCGCTCCGCCGGTGGCGAACAGCGTCGCCTTGGCCTGCATCAGCACGATCTCGCTGGTTTCGATATCCATCGCGATGACGCCTAGCACGTCCCCATCCGCATCCCGGATCAAGTCGAGGGCAAACCATTCGGTATAAAACTGCGTTTTCTGCATCACATTCTGCTGGTACAGGGTATGCAGCATGGCATGGCCCGTACGGTCTGCCACGGCACAAGTGCGCGAAATCGGGCCTTGCCCGAATTCCTTGGTCATGCCGCCAAACGGGCGCTGGTAAATGCGTCCATTCTCCATGCGATCAAAAGGCATGCCGAAATGTTCGAGCTCATAAATCGCTGACGCCGCGTTACGGCACATGAACTCGATGGCATCCTGGTCGCCCAGGTAATCCGACCCCTTGACGGTATCGTACATATGCCAAAGCCAGTTGTCCTTGCTCACATTTCCGAGCGCGGCGGCGATGCCGCCTTGAGCCGCGACGGTATGCGAGCGTGTGGGAAATACCTTGGAAATGACTGCGACGTTCAGGTTTTCCTTGGACAGCTGCAGCGCCGCGCGCAAACCGGCACCACCTCCGCCGACAATAACGGCGTCGAACTTCCTTGTTTCGATGCTCACTTCAACCCCAGAGTATGTTGACCAACCAAACGATATAGAGACCCAGGCTCATCAAGATCAGCAGTCTGAGCAATTGGCGCAGCCAAACCAGCTTCACATAATCCATGAGTACATGTTTGATACCGAGCCATGCATGGATACAAAGACTGATAAAAAAGAGCAGCGTGATGGTTTTGATCAGCTGGAAAGACATGACCAGATTCCAGGATTCAAAGTCATGAGGGGTATACAAGATGGCCACACCCAGCATGACGACGAAATAGACGATCATGATGACAGCCGTGCTGCGCTGGAGTATCCAGTCCCGCAGACCGGGACGACTCAGGCCGATCATCAGGCCCACCATAAGCTCATTCCGATCAGGAAGGTCAGGAACAGGCTACTGCTTAATACCATTCGGTTGATCAATACAGCCTGGCGCAACTCCAAGCCGAGATTGATATCCGACAGCAGATGGCGGAGGCCAGCGAACAGGTGGTGAAGGAATGCCCAGCAGACCGCAATCAGGAGCAGCTTGGTGATCGGATGAACGGCATACGCGAGCACAATCTGGAAGCCTTGCTGCGACTCGAGCGACAAATGAAGCGCAAACAGAACGCCCGGGAGGATAAGAAACAGGATCAGGCCGCTCAACCGGTGCAGAATCGAGACGAGCGCCGGCAAGGGCAGGCGTATGGTAATGAGATTCAGGTTCTTGGGCCGCTTCTTGTCCATACCTTCGTTCTGATGCCCATCAAGGGCAGCAATAAGAGTGAACCGAAACCCAATACTAGCGAATTTTCAGGATCATGTACCTGTATAAGTTGATAGTTGCAATTGAAAGTCAAACGGCTTCTGCATCTCTCGTCGCGACCGGGACGGTATCAGGCTTTTTTCGCAGTGCACCGAAGCGGAGCATGGTCTCGATCGCAAGGACATTCACATATCCTGCCGTCGCGCCGAGAATCTGGCTGACCGCCACAGCGACCAGGCCGTTGGTAAATGATAAGGACAGGAACCGGTCGAGACTGAAATAGCCCGTCGTCCCTGCAAACGCAAAGAAGCTGGCATAGCCATAGATGATGGCTGGCGTGATGCTGAAACGTGGAACTGTGCCCAGGCGCGTGATCACGGCGATGACCGCGCCGATCAGGACGGGTCCCCACCAGTCCGTCGCCAGCTCGCTGGAAAAAGGGTTCAGCAGCAAGGCGATGGCCGACAACCATGCCGCCAAGGTGCCCAAGCCCAAGTGGGTGACTGCCGCAAGGTACGCCTGATTGCGGTTCGCTCCTCCATCCATGTGAAAGAAACACGCCCAAGCGATGAAAATGGCCCAAGGCGGCAGGAATGGCAGCTTTGCCACGAAATAGAGCGCGATTGCCGTGAGGGCGAAAGCGCAGAACGTAACGACATTAAGGGGGTTCATGCCAGCTTTCTCCTCCAGCCTTGAAATTTGTCCCGGAAACTCCGCGCATAGCTCGATAGCATCAGCAGCATGGCTGCGATGATCAGCAAGCCATCCAGCCTTGCTTCCGCTTCCAGCTCGCCCGCTGGTTCCATATCCTCCATCGCGTCCACCAGCCCTTCTGGATCATTGCCACGCAGGTATTTCGCACCGATCTCCTCCGCCAGCTCCCGCAGATAGGTTTCGTCCAGCTGAGACAGGTAGCGGTCATAGACGTCGGAAGCGATGGTGTTGTCGCGCGTTCCCACGGACTCTTCCGATTGCACCTGAGAAGGTGCCATGATGGAGTTCGAGTAAGCCCAGTACCCAAGAATCTTGTCATCGCTGTCGAACTTGGGAATGGGCGAAGGCTCGTCGCCACCGATCCCCACCAGCAGCCACCCACGCCCGCCCTGCCAGCCGGACAAGTCGGCTTTATTGACGGCATTCAGCTTGGGCGCTTCGTCGCCGTCGGTTATGAAAATCACCCGAGCCGGTGTCTGGTACAAGCTGACAAGCGCCGCGGCCGAGGGCAGGCCGAACCGCAACCGGCTATTGCCGCGCCAGGCCATGCGCCACTCCAGGTTGGCAATGCTGTCCTGCACCACCGAATAATTGGCGCATACCTCAATGGGCGTAAACAGCAAGGCGACGCTTTCCGCCGAAAACACCCCGAGGCTGATCATGGTGCCGCAGGGAATTTCAGACAGGGTTTTACCGAGCAGCTCGCGGGCAAATGCGATGCGGCTGACACGCTTTCCATCGAGCGTCATATCCACGGTATTCATGCTCTGGGTCACATCGACCACGAACAGATAGCTGCGCACCTCACGTTTCATGGAGATCGCAGGCTTGAATAGCGCAACCAGCAGTAGCGCCAGGGCAGCGCCCAGTGCCAGGTTGTGCCGAGACATGACCAGGCTTTTCATGGCAGTCCGGTCGGGATGTTTCCCATGACGATACCCATCTTGTCCTGCTTCTCCTCCTCGTTAGGCTCGGCAGGCAGCATGGACAGCACCCAGTCGAGATGATGGCGCACGTCCATATGACTGCTGTCCAGCCGCAGGGATTGCTGGAAGGCCAGCCGCGCCTGATTGAGCAGGTATTCGGCTTCATCTTTAACCGTGTCCCCGTTGTGATTCACCATCAGGCCGCGAATCATGAAGATATTGCCGAGGTTGTATTGCACCGCGGCTGCCTGGTCGGGCCTGCCTTTTGCCTCCAGCAGTTGACCATACAGCTGGGTAGCATCCTGATATCTCCCCTGCTTGGCCAGCCAATAGGCGGCAGCAAACTTGGCTTCATAAGGATAGGCCTTGGGATCGGGCTGACCACCACGCAACGCCGCCTGATTAAACTGCTCGATGGAATGAACCTTCGCGCCCGTATAAAGAACGCCGACCATGCCGACAGCGAGCAGCACGATCAGCAGCCGGCTCTTGGCGTTTACGCTTGTTGCCATGATTGGACTCCCATTTGCCTGATGCACAGCAATAGCAGGATCAACCCCGCCGCCAGGCCGACGAACAGGTTGCTCAGGTCTTTGCCCGGCAGTTTCTCGGTGTACCGTATCGTGTGCTTTTCACGCACGTTGATGTCCTGAATTGCCTGCTGCAGCGTTCGAGGATCTTCCGCTTCGTATGCCTTGTATTGGGTTTTGAGCGCCTGGAAGAACTTGTGCAGTTCGATCTCTGCGGGCTCCAGCCCATCGCTATCCAGTTCGTAGTCGTTATTGAAAATACTGATGCCGTTAGGCTGGCGCAAGACGATCCAGTAAAGATTGACACGCTCCCGCATCAGCCAGTCGGCAATCTTCTGCTTGGCTTTTGGACTAATCCGCCCGGCACCGTCGGAAAGAAGGATGACTGCACGCGAACCGGAGTCGGGCATCTTGTCGAACAGCGCGAGTCCCCGTGTCAATCCGGCCCCGATATTCGTCTGCAGCAGCCCCGAACCGCCGGCGGCATTGATGGCGGCGTATATGGCTTCGCGGCTTTGCGTCAGAGGGATTGCCTGCATCGCAGAATTGCTGAAGGCTATCACGCCCACCATGTCATCCTTGCGATCACCAACGAACTGCGTGATGAGACGCCTCGCGGCGGCAGATTTGTTCTCACCGACCCGCCCTTGCGTGCCCGCACCGGCGAACGGATCGTCCATACTGGCGCTACGATCGATCACGAGCACGACCTGCGCGCCTTTCCCGGTCTTGACGATGTCCTCGCCCTCGACTTCCACCTGAGCGAGCGCCAGGACCAGAAACACCAGAATGACGGCGACCAGATAGCGTAGCACCCACCCCATGAAGTCGGAGAACCGATCCTGGGGCACCATGGACAAGGAGGAATACACCTGTCCCGCTCGGCTGTTCAGCCATAGTGGTACCAGGACAACCGGGAGCAGCAGCAACGCCCATGGCTGATGGACGATCATGCGACGCCTCGTTCGCAGTCGCGGCAAAGGCGGCAGAACTCTTGCAATTCGGAAAGTGACCCAAGTGTGCCGGACGAGGTGACGCCGTACAGCACAAAATTGGTGGACGTAAAGAACTGCTCGATCTCGGACCTGATCGCGTGGAAGGAGGGATGGCTGGCGAGGAAATTATCCAAATTATGGGGAAGCAGGTTCTCCCCGTATGTCTGCCGGAATGCCTGGTGAATGGCGGTCACCGCGTCGCCCAGACTGGAGTGCTGTTCGGAGAGGGATGACAAATGGCGATAGCCTCTTGCAAACGGCCCTCCCATCCCGGGAAACCATGCCTTGTCCGCATTGATATAAATCAACCCGATCATCGCGCCGATGATCATTGCGAAACTCGCCATCAGCCCCAGCCCCCACGGCCACGCCTCGACTTTGAGGGGCGTGCGGAAAGCCCGCTCGACCTTGCCAATATCATTTCCGCTTCTGGATGCCAGAGGGGAAATCTCGAATTTCCACTCGGGACTTTCCACAGCGAACTGCTGCTTCCCGGCTGTCACGATCAGCCGTGGCCGCGGAAGCTGGGTAACCAGTGCTTGATTCCCGCGCATGAATATCTGGTACACGAAATCGAGCTTGTAATACGTCCAGTCGCCCTTCTGGCGCTGGCTTATTTTCACCCTGCGAAGTTCAATGCCGTTTTCCCGCGTCCCGGCCAATGGGACAGACCCCTTCGACAGGGCGTACGGCTCTTCCACATCAATTTCTATCGTTCGGTGTATCTGGTCCCCAACGAAATAGCCGTAGGTTTTCTCCGGATCGACGGTACGCACCTGATAAGGCAGCTCCTTGGCGAAGGCGGTCGCGGCAACGAACAGAAAAACCAGAGGAATCAGCTTTTTCATACGCGTGCATATCGTTGGAAATAGGCCGTTATTTCGGCGGGGTTGAACGTGTCTTCCACAAAGCAAGGCGGGCTCTGGTACTTCAGGAAAAGTGCGCGCAGGGTCTCGCGGCGCGATTCATAGAGCTCGATGAACTTCCTGCGGAGCGTGTCCCGGAAAAACAATGTCCGCTCCTCACCAGTCTCCGGATCGACTACCGTACTCAGGCCGAAGCGTGGCAGCTGCCGATACTCTCCGGAATCCCAGACCACCACCGGCACTACCTGATGCCTCGACAGCAGGTTCAGCGCCTTCTCGATCAGCGCGAGCGGCATGTGAAAGTCAGAAACCAGGAAAACGAGCGCCCGATGGCGACCTAAATGGAGCAGGCTATCCAGCACGCCTTGCTCGCCGGCCTCGATGGGCTTGAATGCCCGCATTTTCTCGATAAGCGTAAAGGCGTCGTGCATTTGTTCACTCGGGCGCGTAGTCCACTCCTGCCGCACCGTGGTATTGAAACCCACCAGCGAAAAGGCATCGCCCATCTCATACGCCGATGCAGCAATCGACCCCGCGATTCCGGCAGTCAGCTCCATCTTTGATGCGCGGCCCCGGAATTGCATGGATGCGGACAAGTCGCACAGCGCGAAGACGTTGACGGGAGTTTTCTCATTGAAGGTTCTGACATGGACCTGGTCCGCCAGGTCGCGTATGGTCCGGGTAACGTCGATGCGGCGCGCGTCCGGATAGTCGATAAGCGATACGTTGCGCTTAAACTCCAGCCCCACCCCGGCCTGCAGGCCGGGATGCCCGCCCATGTGCTGACTGCCGGACCGCCAGGCGATCTGGTAATGGAACGGCTTCGCGAATACGGGAATCATGCTAGGGAACGGCAATTGTCCTGACGATGCTATTGGTAAGCTCTCGCGCCAGCATTGTGCGCCGGCCCTCATACATGGAGGTGAACACCAGGCGATGCGCAATCGTTTCATGGAACACGGCATGAACGTCCTCGGGGATCACGGCGTTCCGCCCCATCAGCCATGCATGAACTTTCGCTGCCTTGAGCATCATGGCCATGCCGCGGGGGCTTGCCCCAGACTTGATCAGTTGCGCCATTTCAACGTCGGCTATCCTGACACTGTATGACTCGGGGTGCTGGGTCGCTTCCCACAACTCGATGGTGTAATCCTCGATCACCGGGCTTGCGCTTACATGCTCCTGAATTTCGACGGCGAGGGCGTTCAGCTTGTCATGAGAAAGAATGTTCGGCGCAACCGAGGCGGTCAGGTTCTCGGTATTGTGGAAGCGGGTGTTGAAGACCAGCGACTTGCGCGTATCTCGGCTTGACGGGATCATGATCGGAATTTCCATCATGAAACGGTCGCGCGCAGCGGAAGGAATGTCGAAGGTTTCGTCTTTCTCCACCTGATTGCGGTCGGCAAAAACGAGCATGTGCGGGAGCCTGAACTCGCGCTTGAATGCATGTATGGTTTGCTCGGTCATCACGCGCAGCATCAGGGCATGCACTTGCGGGCGCGCCCGGTTGATTTCGTTGAAGAAGAACACGGAAAGGTCTTCCCCGCTGCGCAGCAATGGCCCAGGCTCCACGTGGGGCCGTGCGTCCTCGCCAATATAGGTGTGGTACACCAGATCGTTCGGCATGAGGTCCACGGTGCCCTCGATGCGCTCGTACTTGCCGCCTATGCCACGCGTGATCGCACGCAGCAGGGTCGTCTTGCCGACCCCTACGTCACCCTCGAGCAGGACGTGACCGCGTGCGAAAATCGCAATCGTCATCAGCTTGATGGCGCGCTCCTGTCCGACGATGACGGACTCCACTTCCTGCATCAGCCGGAGCGCCTGCTGCCGGCTGTCCTCGAGATGGCTATCGGATTTCTTCTCCAAGATGACGGCCGTCATCAGGCTTTGCCTTTCATCACCATTTCCACGTATTCGTCCGGAGTGATCGTACCCCCCAGTGTTTCGGCGATATGTTTGTCGCGATTGGGCAGCGCATCCTGCAGCCCGTCGATGCGTTTCCATTGGGGCAAGGGGGCCTGGCAGTCAGACTTGGGAGCGTATCTGGAGTCTTCGATGCGTTTATAGCGATGGATATAGCGCGGGCAATTGATGAAGATGTCCTCGATATGCACCCGGACGACGAGTTCAGCACCCGGGAAGGTATTCAGGAGAGGGTCGTTGATATCCATACTGGCTTCGCCGTGGATACGTATCCGATGAGGTACCTCGAAGTCGATAAGCAGCATTCCGACCTTGTTATTCCCGGTGATATTGCCCATCGAGAGAAACATCCCATTGCCGTCATAACTGGGGAATGCAATGGTTTTGCTGTCAATCACCCGGAGAAAGCCCGGAGTTCCCCCCTTGTGCGAACATGTCGGGAAACCTCGGTGGTCGATGGTTGTAAGAAAGAAAAAGTCTCGGCTTTCGATAAACCCCCTGTGCTCTTCGCCAATCTCGGCCGCCACAATGTTTTGCTTGACCGCATCGGCAAGCCGAACCGTTTCGAACTTTTCCTGAAGCGCCCGATGTTTAGTGCCATAGAACTCGCTCATACCACCTCCTAAAACCATTTCTTGAAACTGTCCAACAGTCGGACACATTTAATATTCTGAATGTTATTTAGATGATGTTATTCTTGGCAATCCTGACCAGTCAATGAAATGCAGCAACATAATAATCCGCTATTCGGACATCACCCATGAAGAAGCTTATTTCAAAAAGCGACCCGATGACGACCGGCAGCCTCAACCGCTCGGTGGTCTTGCTTCGAGCCATTGCGCAGGGCTCCAGCAAGGGAAGCTCATTAACCGAAATTGTTGCGCGCACCGCATTGCCTCGCCCCACCATCCATCGTGTGCTCGACCAACTGATCGAGGTCGGTTGGGTGGTGCGCGACAGACTGAACGCTCGCTTCAATCTGGGAATGGACCTTGCCGCGCTGGGATATTCCGCCATCAGCCGCAATCCTATCGACAGGATTTCATCATCGCATCTGGTAAAGCTCGCACAAAACCTCAATCAGGTGGTGTACCTAAGCGTGCGTTCAGGACTTGATATGGTCTGTATTGGGCGGTATGAAAGCGACTCGCAAATCCAGGTAGGGAAAGGACGTGTCGGCCTTAGAATACCGTTCGGCATGAGTCCAAGCTGCATGGCTATGTTGGGGAAGCTTACGCCTGATGAAGTGACGGAGATCATTCAGATCAACCTCTCCCGCTACCATCGCATGGCAGGGTTTGACGAAATTGGTTTCCGGCATGCGGTCGACGAAGCGATGAAAAACGGTTACAGCACCTATGAAGGCATTGTGATCGACAAGACCACGAGCGGACTGGGAGTGGCAATCTGCGACCCCGAAGGGTATCCAGTTGCCGGGATAGGCACCACCTATATCACGGGCTGGCTAAGCGACAAGCAGTGGGAATACTGCCTTGCCCAGCTGAAGGAAACTGCTGAAACCATTGCTGAGGACATATTTTATCGCCCTAATTTATCGCCTATTTAAGCTCTCCCGGGCAAACCTGCTGCAAATACAACTGCTCCACCTTCGCCCGCGCCCAGGGCGTCCTGCGCAAAAACTTCAAGCTGGATTTGATGCTGGGGTCGTGCGTAAAGCAGCGCACCGGGACAGCAGCGGCC
>CAMLME010000014.1 GCA_946481235.1 uncultured Methylobacillus sp.
GGCTTGATGTCCAGATGCAGCAGCTTGTGGGTGTGCACTTCGCGCAGCCCGGTCAGCAATTCGTTGAACAAGCGCCGCACGAACAATTCCTTCGCCGGTTCGGCGTGGCTGCGGATATAGTCCTGCAGCGATTTTCCGCGCTCGTATTGCATCACCATGTAGACGGTGTTGTTGGCGCGGAAGAAATTGACCACGCGTACCACATTTTCATGCTCGATTTTCGCAAGCGCGCGGCCTTCCTCAAAAAAGCATTTGAGGCCGTGACGGAAGCCGGCGACGTTTTCGGGAGAACTGGGGCCTACGTTTTCCTCGTCCAGGCGGGTCGCCAGCAAGGTCGGCAGGTATTCCTTGATCGCGACCTTGTTGCCGCGCTTGTCGCGGGCGAGATAGACGAAGCTGAAGCCGCCGCCGCTCAGTACCCGGTCGATCCGGTAATCCTGCAACTGATAGTCGGATGGCAAGGGGCGGTTTTGTTGTTCCTGCATGATCAATGGCTTAATCAAAACGCGAAACCTATTTTGTCATGAACGTGCGCGGATTTGATAAGATTGGGTAAAAATTGTCAGGATAACCCCATGATTTACAGCATGACCGGCTTTGCCGCGCTGGAGCGCGACACCGCGGCCGGTACCCTACTGCTCGATTTGCGCGCAGTTAATCATCGCTATCTCGAAGTCCATATGCGTATGGACGATGCCTTGCGCAGCTTCGAGCCAGCCATGCGCGAAGCCATCGGTGCGCGTTTGCGCCGGGGCAAGATCGAATGCCGAGTAACGCTGGTGGCGCCGGCGGATGCCGCGCTTGGCGGCGAGGTCAATGCGGCGATCCTGGATCAGCTGGCGCAACTGAGTGCGTCCGTACAGCAGCGATTCCCGCAGAGCCGCCCGCTGAGCGTGGCGGATATCCTGCGCTGGCCGGGTGTGCTGGCAACCGGGCAGGTTTCGGGAGATGCGCTGGCGGCCGACCTGATCGCCGCACTGCAGCAGTGCTTGCAGGATCTGACCGATTCGCGAGCGCGTGAAGGCGAAAAATTGAAAGCGCTTATTTTGGAGCGCGTGACATTGATGGAAACCCAGGTGGCCAAGGTTCGTCCGCTGCTGCCCGCGCTGATGCAGGCCTATCAGGAAAAGCTGGCGCTGCGTTTGCGCGAGGCGATGCAAACCGTCGACGATGAGCGCGTTCGGCAGGAGCTGGCGCTGTTCGCACAAAAAATCGATGTGGACGAAGAACTTGGCCGCCTCACCACGCATCTGCAGGAAGTGCGGCGTATCCTGGGAGCAGACGGCGCGGCCGGCAAGCGTCTGGATTTCCTGATGCAGGAACTTAACCGCGAAGCAAATACGCTGGGCTCGAAATCCGTATCCACCGAAACTTCGCAGGTGTCGATGGAACTCAAAGTGCTGATCGAACAGATGCGCGAGCAAATTCAGAATCTGGAATGACACTCATGAAAAATACAGGCAGCCTTTTTATCGTGACCGCGCCTTCCGGCGCCGGCAAGACCAGTCTGGTCCGTTCGTTACTGGAAATGGATCCGGCGGTCAGCCTCTCCGTCTCCTACACCACGCGGGCGATGCGTCCCGGCGAGGAGGATGGGGCGGATTACCATTTCGTCAGCGAAGAGCGTTTCCTGCACATGCTGGAGGAAGGCGATTTCCTGGAATGTGCGGAGGTGCATGGCGCCCGTTACGGCACCTCGCAGACGCTGGTGGAATCGCTGCTTGCCGAGGGGCGCGATCTGGTGCTCGAGATCGACTGGCAGGGCGCGGCGCAGGTGCGCAGCCTGTACCCGAATGCCATCGGCATTTTCGTGCTGCCGCCTTCCCTCGAGGAGCTGGCGCGTCGATTGCACCATCGAGCGCAGGATTCCGCGGATGTTATTGCGCGGCGCCTGGCTGCGGCACGGGAGGAGATCAGCCATGTCGGCGAATTCGACTATGTTATAATCAACGATCGTTTTGAAACGGCAATTCATGACCTGTTGGCGATCATTCGGGCGCAGCGGTTGCGCGGTGAAAAGCAGCTGCGCCAGCATCAGGAATTGCTTCAAAATTTCATAGGTTGAGAACGTCTTACAAGGATTCATCATGGCCCGCATTACCGTAGACGACTGTCTGGAAAAAATCCCCAATCGCTTTCATTTGACGCTGGCTGCTGCTTATCGCGCACGCCAGGTCGCCAACGGCTCCGAGCCGCTGGTCAGCCATGCCGGCAAGGATAAGCCGACCGTAGTCGCGCTGCGTGAAATCGCCGCCGGCAAGGTTGGTCTGGAAATCCTCAACCGCGGCCAGGCGTAAGGATCGCTTGATGCAATGGGTGGTCGAATCCACGCAGTAAAACCGCCACCCGCCCCCCCTTTGCTGCCAGCCGACAGCGAAGACTCGCAGCTCAGCCAGCTGCTCAAGGTATATCTCAAGCCGGAAGACATCGCGCAAGTGATGACGGCTTATCGCTTCAGCGCCGCTGCCCACGAGGGGCAGTTGCGCAAAAGCGGCGAAGCCTACATTTCCCATCCCGTTACCGTCGCCTGCATTCTGGCTGAGCTGCACTTGGACCCGCCCAGCATCATGGCCGCGCTGCTGCATGACGTGATGGAGGACACCGAGGTCAGCAAGCAGCAACTGGCCGATCAGTTCGGCCCGGCAGTCGCCGACCTGGTGGACGGTGTTTCCAAGCTGGACAAGATCGAGTTCCAGACGGCCACCCACGCGCAGGCAGAAAACTTCCGCAAGATGCTGCTGGCGATGTCGCAGGACGTGCGCGTCATCCTGGTGAAGCTCGCGGACCGTCTGCACAATATGCGCACGCTGGACATCATGGCGCCGGAAAAGCGTCGCCGCATCGGCCGCGAAACGATGGAAATCTACGCACCCATCGCTAACCGTCTCGGCTTGAACGCGATCTACCAGGAGCTGGAAGATCTCAGCTTCAAGAATCTCTACCCGATGCGTTGCGCGGTACTGACCAAATCCATCAAGGCGGTGCGCGGCAATCGCAAGGAAGTCGTTGGCAAGATCCTCGATGCGATCAAGCAGCGTCTGGCCGACATGCACATCGAAGCCGAAGTCACCGGCCGCGAAAAGCACCTCTATAGTATCTACAAGAAGATGGTCGAGAAAACCGGGACATTCTCGGAAATTTTCGATATCTACGGTTTCCGCATCCTGGTCAAGGACACGCCGACCTGCTACTTGGCATTAGGTGCGTTGCACGCGCTGTACAAGCCGATTCCGGGCAAGTTCAAGGACTACATCGCGATTCCCAAGGCCAACGGCTATCAGTCGCTGCACACCACGTTGTTCGGCCCGTTCGGCACGCCGATCGAGGTGCAAATCCGCAGCCGTGAAATGCACAACATCGCTGAAGCGGGTGTCGCCGCGCACTGGTTGTACAAGAGCAGCGGCGCCGATCTTTCCGCGTTGCAGAAGCAGACGCACCAATGGCTGCAACGCCTGCTGGAAATCCAGAGCGAGAGCACGGATTCGGTCGAGTTCCTGGAGCACTTCAAGGTCGACCTGTTCCCCGATGAGGTCTATGTGTTCACGCCCAAGGGGCAGATCATGGCATTGCCGAGCGGCGCGACTGCGGTGGACTTTGCCTATGCGGTGCATACCGACGTCGGCAACCGTTGCGTTGCGGTCAAGATCAATCACGAGCTGTCTCCGTTACGCACCGAGTTGCATAATGGCGATCACGTCGAAATTATTACCGCCGCGCATGCCAAACCCAATCCGGCCTGGCTCAATTACGTCGGTACCGGCAAGGCACGTGCGCATATCCGGCATTTCCTGAAGACAATGAAATCGGAGGAGTCGGCGCTTTTGGGCGAGCGCATGCTCAACCAGGCGCTGCGCGCGCTGCATGCGGAGCCTTCCGAAATCAGCGACGAGCGCTGGAAGAAGCTGGTGCGCGATTACGGGGTCCAGGACAAGCAGGAACTCCTGACCGACATCGGCCTCGGCAAGCGACTCAATGTGATGGTGGCGCGCCAGTTGCTGGCGATGGCGGAAACTTCCGGCGAGCGGGCCGGTGCGCATCTCGGCAGCATCACGATCCGTGGTTCGGAAGGCATGGCAGTGCAGTTTGCGCAATGCTGCCGGCCGATTCCGGGCGACCCCATCCTTGGCTTCATCAACAAGGGCAAGGGGCTGGTAGTGCACACCCATGATTGCCATGCGATTCGCAAATTCCGCATGGATCCTGACAAGTGGCTGGATGTAGAGTGGGATCCGGACACCAAGCGCCTGTTCAAGGTCAATCTCAAGCTGGCTGCGGCCAACCAGCCGGGCGTGCTGGCCAAGATTGCTGCCGGCATCGCCGCTGCCGGATCGAATATCGACAACGTCAGCATGGAAGAAAGCGACGACAGCGCTTACACCAACATGAATTTTACCGTGCAGGTGGAAGACCGCGAGCATCTGGCGCGTCTGATGCGCAGCCTGCGCAAGATTCCAGAAGTGGTACGCATCAATCGCGTCAAGGGCGCGGCTTCCGATCATAAACATCAATAAACAAGGACTCACAGCAATGGCACGACAAATCATCAGCACTGACGGGGCCCCCAAGGCCATCGGCACGTATTCCCAAGCGGTCAAGGTAGGCGATACCGTCTATATGTCGGGGCAGATCGGCCTTGATCCGGCCACCATGGAAATGGTCGAAGGCATCGATGCGCAAGTGCGCCGCGTGTTCGATAATCTTTCTGCAGTTACCGCGGCTGCCGGCGGTTCGCTGGCGGACATCGTCAAGCTCAACATTTTTCTTACTGATCTTGGTCATTTCGCGCTGGTCAACAGCATCATGGCGGAATACTTCAAGGAGCCGTACCCGGCACGTGCAGCCGTCGGCGTGGCCTCATTGCCGCGCGGTGCGCTGGTGGAAGCCGATGCCGTGATGGTGCTCGGCGGCTAATTCGGCCGACAGAGAACGCTTTGTCCGGTCTCGGCGCGATCAAGGGCGTCAGCAAGGCGTTGCTGGCCAAGCTGAACAAGCTTGGCATTGCCGAGCCGGACGACCTGTTATTACATCTGCCGCTCAGGTATGTCGATGAAACCCGCATCACGTCGATACGCGACCTGCGGCCCGGAGAGTCGGCCCAGGTCGAAGGCGAAATCGTCCATGCGGAAACGCAGTATCGGCCGCGCAAGGCGCTGATTTGCCAATTGCAGGATGCAGATGGCGGTCTGCTTCATCTTCGCTTCTTGCATTTTTATCCCAGCCAGGTTGCCGCACTCAAGCCGGGAGCACATATTCGCGCCTTTGGAGAGCCGCGCCCAGGCTTCTTTGGCATGGAAATGGTACATCCGCAATGCCGTCCGGTTCGCGAGAACGTGCCGCTCAGCGAGGCATTGACACCGGTCTATCCCACCACAGCCGGACTATCGCAGCCCAGTTTGCGCAAATTGGTGGATTGGGCTTTGCAGCACTGCGATCTCAGCGAGACTTTGCCTCCCGGCATTTATACAAAACTCAATCTCCCCAGCTTTGCCGACAGTTTGCGCCTGCTGCATCGTCCGCCGCCCGATGCCAGCCTGGAAGCGTTGCAGCAGCATGCCCACAGTGCTTGGCGCCGACTTGCTTTCGACGAATTGCTGGCACAACAGATTTCGATGCGCCGCCATCATGCCCGACGTCGTACACAAGGCGCGCCGCGGCTCGAATCCAGGCGCCAATTGACGTCTGCATTGATCGAGCGACTTCCGTTCGCGCTTACTGGAGCTCAGCAAAAAGTATGGGCCGAGATTAGTGCCGATCTGGCCCAGCCGCATCCGATGCAGCGTCTGCTGCAAGGCGATGTCGGAAGCGGCAAGACCATCGTGTCCGCGCTGGCGGCTTTACAGGCAATCGATAACGGCTGGCAGGCGGCGATCATGGCGCCGACAGAGATCCTGGCTGAGCAGCACTACCGCAAGATGCAGGACTGGCTGACGCCGCTCGGCGTTTCGATTGCCTGGCTTTCTGGCACGCAGGCCAAATCGGCTCGTGCCGAAGCCATGGAGGCAGTCGCCAGCGGCGAAGCGAAACTTGTGGTCGGCACCCACGCGCTTTTTCAGGAACAGGTGCAATTTGCCCGGCTGGGACTGGCGGTGGTCGACGAGCAACATCGATTCGGCGTGCATCAGCGCCTCGCGCTGCGCCAGAAAGGCACGCAGCCGCATCAGCTGATGATGAGCGCCACACCGATTCCGCGCACGCTCGCGATGAGCTACTACGCCGACCTGGATGTGTCGGTAATCGACCAACTGCCTCCCGGCCGTACTCCCATCGCCACGAAAGTCGTGTCGGAGGAGCGTCGCGAGGAAGTGCTGGCACGTGTGCGCGAGGCCTGCCTTCAGGGGCGGCAGGCCTATTGGGTATGTCCGTTGATTGAGGAGTCGGAGGCGCTGCAATTGAAAACTGCGCTGGAAACCTTCGAGTATCTGACGGCGACACTGCCTGAAGTTGGCATCGGTCTCGTGCATGGCCGTATGAAACCGGCTGAAAAACAGGCCGTGATGCAGTCCTTTTCTGCGAATGAAATTCAGCTGCTGGTGGCCACCACGGTGATCGAGGTGGGTGTAGACGTCCCCAATGCCAGCCTGATGGTGATCGAGCATGCCGAACGCATGGGGCTCTCACAGCTGCACCAGCTGCGTGGCCGGGTCGGGCGCGGTGCCGCACAGAGCGTGTGTATCCTGTTGTATGCAGCACCGCTATCGCAAACTGCCCGCGCCCGACTTAAGATCATCTATGAAAATACCGACGGGTTCGAGATCGCGCGCGCTGATCTGGATTTGCGTGGCCCAGGTGAGTTTCTCGGCATCCGCCAGAGCGGCGTGCCTTTATTGAGGATAGCCGATTTGGAGCGCGACGCTGATTTGCTGGAACAAGCCAGAGGAGTCGCTGAAAATTTGCTGCGCGATTCCCCGCAAACGGCAGAGGCGCACTTGAAGCGCTGGCTGCGCAGGGCGGAAGAGTACGTCAAGGTCTAGGCCGGGATACTTGGCATGGCCGACGATATGGCATAATCGGCCGCGTGAAAATCCGCACAAATCCATTTCCGTTACGTTCCGTATGGCTACCCAAACCGCCAGGTAGCGGGGCCTTTCGGCACTGGCTGGTCGATGACGGATCACTGACCCAGCGTCTGCGCGCGAAATGCGGCCAATTTTCGGTGGAGGGAGTGCGGCAACGCTGGGCAAGCCCGCTCCCGGACGAAGCATTATTACTGCGGATGCGTCCGCATGAGAGGGCGCTGCTGCGGGAGGTGAGTCTTTGTTGCGACGGCATGCCGGTTGTGTTTGCGCACAGCGTGCTGCCGCGCGATAGCCTGCGCGGCGCATGGCATAACCTTGGCAGGCTGGGTGCGAAACCGCTTGGAGCGGCATTATTTGCCAATCCCGATGTGGTTCGAACGCCTTTGGCCTTCCGGAAATTATTACCGCGGCATGCGCTCTATGTGCGCGCTGTCGCGAGCCTGGCCGAACGACCTGCTTGCCTGTGGGCGAGGAGGTCGGTTTTCATGCTGCACAATTCTCCGATTCTTGTAACGGAAGTCTTTCTGCCGGGAGTGCTGGGATGATGAAACCCTGGATAGAGCGGTTGGATGTTTATGAGCGGCTGATGCGATTGGACAAGCCTATCGGCATTCTGCTGCTGCTGTGGCCAACGCTATGGGCGCTTTGGATATCGTCCAATGGACACCCCGATTGGCTGATTGTCTGGATATTCACACTCGGTACGGTATTGATGCGCTCCGCTGGCTGCGTGATGAACGATTACGCCGACCGCGAGTTCGATTCGCATGTTGAGCGCACCAAAGCCCGGCCCTTGGCTACCGGTGAAGTGAGCGGCCGCGAAGCGCTCGCGCTGGCGGCAGTGCTGAGCCTGCTGGCGTTCGGCCTGGTGCTGTTATTGAATAAGCTGACCATCATATTATCGGTATGCGCTCTTTTTCTGGCGCTGACCTACCCCTACACCAAGCGTTTCATCTCCATACCCCAAGCTTACCTTGGCATTGCGTTCGGCTTCGGCATTCCCATGGCGTTTGCTGCGCAGACCGACCAGGTGCCTGCGCTAGCGTGGATGCTGTTGGCAGCTAACGTATTCTGGGCAATCGCCTACGATACTGAGTACGCGATGGTGGATCGTGACGACGATGCAAAGATCGGCATTCGCTCTTCGGCACTGTTCTTCGGGAGCCACGATGTTTCGGCCATCATGGCCTGCTACGTGGCGATGCTGAGCATCCTGACACTGGTCGGCTGGCACCTCGGCTTGCACTGGCCTTATTACATTGGATTGGGCGTTGCGGCAGTTATTGCGGTGTATCATTACGCCTTGATACGCGGGCGTGAAAGAAGCGCTTGCTTCAAGGCTTTTCTGCATAACAATTGGCTGGGGGCGGCGATCTTCGCCGGACTGGCCGTCAGTTATCTTGCCTAAAGCCAGAATGTGTTTGACAGGCTGTTGTTTATTGACATAGAATCCACCCCTTTCATTTTTCAGCGAAATACGGTTGCTCCGATGAAGACCTTTTCTGCTAAATCGCACGAAGTAAAGCGCGATTGGTTCGTGGTAGACGCCACGGACGTAGTGCTCGGCCGACTGGCAAGCGCAATTGCGCATCGCCTGCGTGGCAAGCACAAGACTATTTTTACCCCCCACGTGGATACCGGCGATTTCATCGTTGTGGTCAACGCTGACAAGCTCAAGATCACCGGCAACAAGGCCGATGACAAGCTGTACCATCGTCACAGCGGTTATCCGGGCGGTATTTCCACCACCAACTTTAGCAAAATGCAGCAGCGCTTCCCGGGCCGTGCCCTGGAAAAAGCTGTCAAGGGCATGCTGCCGAAGGGTCCGCTGGGCTATGCAATGTTCCGCAAGCTCAAGGTGTATGCTGGCCCGAAGCACGATCACGTGGCGCAGCAACCCCAACCTCTGGAAATTTAAGGATCAAGCATGATCGGTAAATACAACTACGGAACCGGCCGCCGCAAGAGCTCTGTGGCACGTGTATTCCTGAAGTCCGGCAAGGGCAACATCGTCATCAATGACAAGCCGGCAGATGAATACTTCTCCCGCGTGACCTCGCGCATGATTCTGCGCCAGCCGCTGGAACTGACCAATAACACCGAAAGCTTCGACATCATGGTAAACGTGATCGGTGGCGGTGAGTCCGGCCAGGCCGGTGCCGTTCGCCACGGTATTACCCGTGCGCTGATCGATTACGATGCAGCCTTGAAGAGCGCGCTCTCCAATGCCGGCTTCGTGACCCGTGATGCCCGCGAAGTTGAACGTAAGAAGGTCGGCCTGCGTAAAGCACGCCGCGCCAAGCAGTTCTCGAAGCGCTAAGCTTTTTCGAACGTCACAAAAAGCCGCTTCAAGCGGCTTTTTGTTTTTGTGCGACGGCAGCGGAGTGGCGCTTTTTATTGTCTTTTCCCGGGTGGCTGATTAATATGAGCCGCTCTTCTTCTCGATAACTCGGCTGAATTCAATCATGCAATCGAATAAGATCAAGGTCGGCATCGTCGGCGGCACCGGGTACACCGGTGTTGAATTGCTGCGCTTGCTGGCAACCCATCCCGGTACCGAAATCGCATGCATCACATCGCGTGGTGAGGCGGGACAGCGTGTAAGCGATATGTTCCCGAGCTTGCGTGGTTATATCGATCTGCCGTTTACCGATCCCGCCCAGGCCGATCTGGCAGGCTGTGACGTGGTATTTTTCGCAACTCCGAATGGAATCGCGATGCAGCAGACTCGTGCATTGCTCGATGCCGGCGTGCGGGTGATCGACCTCGCAGCGGATTTTCGTATTCAGGACGTTGCGGTTTGGGAAAAATGGTACGGCATGACGCATGCCTGTCCGGATCTGATTGCCGAAGCGGTTTATGGATTGCCCGAACTGAATCGGGATCGGATTGGTGCGGCTCGACTGGTTGCCAATCCGGGCTGCTATCCCACAGCGGTACAACTCGGATTTTTGCCTCTTTTGAAAGCCGGAGTGGTTGACGCCTCGCATCTGATTGCCGATGCCAAATCGGGCGTCAGTGGCGCCGGACGTAAGGCAGAAACGCATATCCTTTTTGCGGAGGCTGGCGATAATTTCAAGGCTTATGGCGTTGCAGGACATCGTCATTTACCCGAAATCAGCCAGGGCCTGACCGGTATGTGCGGTCAAGATATCGGCCTGACCTTCGTTCCGCACCTGACGCCATTGATCCGGGGTATTCATGCAACGCTTTATGCCCGCCTGACCCGGGATGTCGATGTACAGGCGCTGTTCGAGGAACAATATTGCAACGAGCGTTTCGTCGACGTATTGCCGCCAGGTTCGCATCCGGAGACCCGCTCTGTGAGGGGTTCCAATCAGTGTCGGGTTGCTGTTCATCGTCCAGGCAATGGCGATACGATTGTCGTGCTTTCCGTGATTGATAATCTGGTCAAGGGTGCAGCCGGTCAGGCTGTCCAGAACATGAATATCATGTTCGGTTTCGCCGAAACGACGGCTTTGGAGATTGTTCCACTTTTGCCATGAAGCGCACACTGCATAGGCTAAGGAGGCGAGGCCCGCTCGACAGGCGGGTTTCGGTTCGTGCTCAGCACCCCTGGTACCTAAAGGTGTCGGCGGTCTTGCTGCTGTTGGCCGCGGGATACGGACTTGCCTATTGGCAACTGGCAAGCAAATATACCTTCCCCTTTCCAGGCTCGCCACAAGCCGATGCTTTCATGGCTCAGTTGGCAATGGCGGAGCGTCAGTTGCAGGTGGAGCGTGCCACCCGTAGCAATGCTCTGAAGGAAATGGCCTTGCTGCAGGACGAGATCATGCAGTTGAAAGAGGATGTGGCATTCTACAAGGGGATATTGACGGAGCGCGGCGGCTCGGGAACACCCCGATTTCAGGGCGTTAAAATAACCAGAACGAGCAACCCTGCGGAGTACCGCTATGAAATAAACCTGGAACAGACCAGATCCCAGGCAAAGTCGATGCGCGGGAGTCTGCACTTAACCCTGCAAGGGATTCAGGATGGGAAAAACGTCAGCCGTATTGTTGACCTCGGTGAACGGCAAGCAGGTATGATGGTGAACTTCAAAAAATACCGGCAGGTGCAAGGCGTTTTCAGTATTCCGGAATCGATGCAGGCCAAGAACTTGCTCGTGGAATTTATCGAGGCAGGAGCTGCGCGGCCGACTCTGAGCCAGGCATTCAATTTGTCGGATTAATGGAATCAATCATGTTTCGCAAAAATCAACAAAAGCCCAGTTCGCGCATTGAGACACTCATCGGTGCAGAGACAACCATCCAGGGCAATATCCATTTCAGCGGCGGATTGCGCGTGGACGGATGCATAAAAGGCGATGTCAGGGAAGTAGCTGGAAAGGCATGTACACTTGTTCTCAGCGAGAATGGACGCATCGAGGGAGCTATCGAATCCTCGCATGTAGTCATCAACGGTGCGGTAATCGGGCCGGTGAAAGCCAGCAGCTATGTTGAACTTCAAAACAAATCCAGGGTCACCGGAGATGTGTACTACAAAACTTTGGAAATACATACCGGTGCCGTAGTTGAGGGAAAGTTGGTTTATATCAATGATTCCGACGTGGTAAATCAAGAGCTTACATCCGGTCAGGATTGACCGGACGGATGACCGGGCGGATAATTGCCAGTCAGAATATGAAGGAGTCAGAAATGAACGCAGTGAATGAAATCCCGAGCCCGCTTGTTTTTACCGACAACGCGGCCAAAAAAGTGAAGGAACTGATCGAAGAGGAAGGTACGCCGGACCTCAAGCTGCGCGTATTTGTCACTGGCGGCGGCTGCTCAGGTTTCCAGTACGGCTTTACCTTTGAAGATACGATGAACGAAGACGATACCACCGTGGATCGTGACGGCGTCACTCTGCTGATCGACCCGATGAGCCTGCAATATCTGATGGGCGCAGAAATCGATTATCAGGACAGCCTGCAAGGTTCGCAATTCGTGATTCGCAATCCTAACGCAACCACGACTTGCGGCTGCGGATCCTCGTTCTCTGCCTGATTGAGAAATTTAGGTAGCAATAAAAAAGGAGGCGCTGCCTCCTTTTTTATTTTAGCGCTGCCCGACAGGGATAAAGTCCCGGCAGGCCGGGCCGGTATATAGCTGGCGCGGCCGCGCGATGCGATGCTCAGTGCTTGAAATCATCTCGTTCCATTGCGCAATCCAGCCTGCGGTGCGCGCTAGTGCGAAGATTGCGGTGAACATGGAGTTTGGGATTCCCATAGCACGCATGACGATACCGGAATAAAAATCCACGTTGGGGTACAAGCGCTTGCTGACAAAGTACTCGTCTTCCAGGGCAATCTGCTCCAGTTTGAGCGCCAGCTTGAACATCGGGTCGTCATGCAGGCCTAGCTCGTCCAGTACCTGATGGCATGTCTGGCGCATGATGGCGGCGCGCGGATCCATATTCTTGTAGACGCGGTGGCCGAAACCCATCAGGCGGAACGAATCCGTCTTGTCCTTGGCACGCTTGATGTATTCCCCAATGCGCGACATGTCGCCAATTTCTTCCAGCATTTGCAGCGTCGCTTCATTTGCGCCGCCGTGGAGCGGTCCCCATAGCGAGGCAATTCCGGCGGATATGCACGCGAAAGGATTGGCGCCGCTCGAGCCTACGACGCGCACGGTGGATGTCGATGCATTCTGCTCATGGTCGGCGTGCAGGATGAGAATACGATCCAGGGCTCGTGCCAACACAGGATTGGGCGTGTATTGTTCGCAGGGAATCGAGAACATCATGTGCATGAAGTTCTCGGCATAATTGAGCCGATTCTGTGGATAGGCGAATGGTTGGCCGATGTTGTATTTGTAGCTCCAGGCTGCAACGGTCGGCATCTTGGCCAACAGTCGGAAAGCGGCAATCTCCCGCAGGCGAGGGTCCGACACATCGGCGTGCTCGGGGTAGAAAGCTGCCATGGCCCCGACAACCGACACCATGACTGCCATGGGGTGCGCATCACGGCGGAAGCCACGGAACACATTGTTCATTTGGTCGTGCAGCATCGTATGACTATG
Organism: uncultured Methylobacillus sp.; assembly: GCA_946481235.1. The sequence goes on from CAMLME010000014.1 coordinate 13,043, forward strand.
CACGGTGTCGGCGAAACTCTTTTTCTGCTCGGCATTCGGCAAATCGCCGTTGATCAGCAAATAAGCGACTTCCGGGAAGTCGCAATGCTCGGCAAGTTGCTCGATCGGATAGCCGCGGTAATAAAGCAGGCCATTTTCGCCATCGATATAAGTGATATTCGAACTGCAGCTTGCCGTGGAAAGAAAGCCAGGGTCATAAGTGAAATACCCATGGCCGGCAAGGTTGCGGATATCAACGACGTTGGGGCCGAGGCTTCCCGACAATACGGGTAATTCGATGGCGTCATCACCATTGTCGAGTGTAAATGTGGCTTTGGTCGGCTTCATAGGAGTCGCATCTTTGTTGCACAGAAAGGGTCAATACTAAAGGCCAGAGGCCGGGTGAGGCAAGCGCTTAAATGCTATGCCGGATAAATTGCGCCAAGTATGCGGCGGCCTGCCGCGCCGGTCACGGCAGGCAGGTTGCCCGGAAGATACTGCACGGTTTGACTTGCCAGCCATGCGAAGGCGGCGGCTTCTACCAGATTCGCTGGAATGCCAAGTACGTCCGTGAGTGCCAGTTTTCGCGGATGCAATAATTGCTGAAGTCGGCGCACCAGTGCGCTGTTATAAGCGCCACCGCCGCATAGGTAGACTTCGGTAGCTCCATCGCAATACTCTGCAAGCGCATGAGAAATCGTGGCAGCTGTCAGTTCCAGCAATGTTGCCTGTACATCGGCGGGCGCATATTGGGGCAAAACGTGATGATCCAGCCAAGGCATGTGAAAGTCATCACGCCCAGTGCTTTTGGGAGGAGCGATCCTGAAAAATGGATGTTCAAGCAGCGCGCTCAGCAGATCACCAAGAACCTTGCCATTGGCAGCCCAGGCGCCATCCTTGTCATATGCGCATGCAATGTGGCGCTGTGCCCAGCCATCCATCAATAAATTTCCCGGTCCGCAGTCGAAGCCGCAATTGGATCCGGCTGGCGCTAAATCCGAAAGATTGCTGATCCCGCCAATATTGATGATGACTCGATGCGTACGAGCATCGCCGAACACTGCCTGGTGAAAAGCCGGAACCAGGGGTGCTCCTTGGCCGCCGGCGGCGATGTCGCGGCTGCGAAAGTCGGACACGACACTTATGCCGGTCAATTCAGCGAGCAGTGCAGCATTGCCGATCTGTACGGTATAACCAAGATCAGGGCGATGACGGATAGTCTGGCCGTGGCAGCCGATGGCGCTGATCGAGTTGGCCTTGTTGCCGGATTGCTGCAGGAGTGCTGCGATACATTCGGCGTAAAGGCGAGCAAGCTGATTGCCGGCCAAGTGGCTACGTTCGACTTCATTATCACCGGCTGCATTTAACAGCAGCAAATCATGCTTCAAGGTGTCGGGAAATGCCTGGAACGCGCTGGATTCGATATGGAAGCCATGCGAAGAGCTTTCAGCCAGAACGGCATCTACGCCATCCAGACTGGTGCCAGACATCAAACCGATAAAACGAGTCGGGCTAGTCATGGACGATCAAGCGAATTTACTAACCCACATGGCTGGCGTGGTGTAGGCGTTGTCTCGTACATCACTTTCTATTTCGCCAAATTCCTCGGCACTGATTCCAAGATAGTCGAGTACAGCGGGACGCATGAACATCCAGTCATTGCCGTCCTGCAACTTACGGTTGATGTGGCTCAGATAGGTTGCAATTTTCAGGATAGCGATATGAGTCAGCACATTTTCCGGCGGTCGCGGCAAAGCTGAGAAAATGCGATGGTCGTGATGCAGTTGAATGGCTTGGTTGATGTGCTCGGGAAGGTTCCAGGTATTCGCAACCAGGAAGCCGACCGTCGTATGGTCGGTTTGATAGTGCTCCTGCTCGAGTTGTGCCAGCGAGTGTGTGATATCGGCATTCGCCTTTTTGAGAAAGGCCTTGTAATCAGGAATTCGCTGCATCATCAAGGCAATGCCGCAATCGTGAAACATCCCGATCGTAAACGCGTCGTTTTCCAAGACGCCGGTAATATGCCTGGAAAGATCGCGCGAAATCAACGCCACATCGATCGCAGTATCCCAGAACCGGTCCATGGGGACCTTGTTGCCGATGGCAGTAACGAGCGCGAGACTGGTCAATATGTTGTCGAGGTTGAGCAGACCCAGGATCGTAATGGCTTCCTGAATGGATGAGATTTTGCGGCGTAAGCCAAAAAACGGCGAATTGATGGTTTTGATGACGCCGGCCGACAGGCCGGGATCCGAGCTGACGATTTCGGAGATTGCCTGCAGGTTGGGGTTGGGCTTGCTGCGCTCTTCCTGAAAGCGGACCAGTACGTCCGGTCGCGGTGGGATATGAAAACCCTTAAGAAGCTTGGCGACGGAGTCCTTCTCGACAATGATGCTCATGTGCAACGAACATCCACTAGTCGAGTGACGCAGTGAGGCTGTTCCGTAAAAGTGCGAGCTGAGCTAACAATGGCTGCGCCTGCTTTTTGAAAGCAGCCTGGTTGATATTTGTAATGGTGGCCGTGTTGGGAAGCGCAACTTTGAGGGGGTCGCGGTGTTGTCCATGCACACGGAATTCATAGTGCAAATGAGGTCCCGAAGCCAGCCCGCTCATGCCCACATGACCGATGATGTCGCCTTGCGATACCCGTTGCCCTTTGCGCAGACCGGCGGCAAAGCGGGAAAGATGGCCGTATACCGTGCTGATACCGCCGGCATGTTGCAGCATCACTACATTACCGTATCCACCTTGCTTGCCGGCAAAGGCTACGGTGCCGGCGGCGGTCGCCTTGATGCGAGTGCCGATGGGTGCGGCGTAATCCACGCCCTTGTGTGCGCGCCATCGCTTCAGCACCGGATGGAAACGTGCCAGCGTAAATCCTGAGCTTATGCGCGAAAACTCCAGTGGAGAGCGCAGGAATGCCTTGTGACGGGCCTTGCCGTCAGGGGCGAAGTAATCGGATCGACCATCGGTGTCACGGTACAGCACGGCACTGTATGTTTTGCCCTGATTCACGAACTCCGCTGCCAACACCTGCCCAGGATTGGTTATTTCGCCGTTGCTGTATCCAGCTTCATAGATGACCGTGAAGTGATCGCCCTGACGAAGGTCCAAATGGAAGTCGATGTCGGAGGAGAATATCTGCACCAATTGCATCGCAATCGCGTCAGGAATGCCCGCATTATCTGTAGCCGCAAACAAGGAGCTGCGAATTTCGGCCGACTTAAGCTCGGTTCGCTTTTCCTCGGCATACTGAACCTGTTCGGCTACATATTTATCGTTATCCAACCGGATCTGCAAGGCGGCATTCCAGTCGTACTGGTATTGCAACTCGATAAGTTCGCCATTTATCGTGGTTTTGGCAAGGATGGGACGTCCCGGACGCAGCTTGGATGCCAATGCACTTGCGTCGGGTGATTGACGCAAAAAATCGATCGCGGCGCTGTTATGGATATTGAGTCTTTCCAGCAAGGTGCTGAGCGTATCGTCTTTCCGAACTTCGTCAGCCTGCCATAAAGGATGTTGATCCAGTGCGAGTTCTTCGATTGCGGAGCTCGACTGTAAAGACAACTCTTCGACTACAAGCTGAACGGGAACGTCCTGAACTGCAGTCTGCGGTGCAATACCGAAAGCGGTGATGACACCGAAAAGAGGAATGGAGGAAAGCGCGAGTAACCAGCGCAAGCCAAGCTTTCGTTCTTGAGACGCCTTGTTTTGCGATAAAATGCGGCCTTTATCCTGTTGCACGGGCGCTCCTAGAGAAATTGATGGCTGGGGACAGCGAGCATGCTAACAGAAATACTTTTACCGGTGAAGGTTTGCCATGCCAAACATGAACGATGCGTTAGCGATTATCAAGCGCGGCTGCGATGAGCTGCTAATAGAACAAGAACTCATAGAAAAACTGAAGGCAGGTCGGCCGCTCCGGGTTAAGGCCGGGTTCGATCCCACGGCGCCAGATTTGCATTTGGGACACACTGTACTACTTAATAAGTTGCGCCAGTTGCAGGAGCTTGGACATCAGGTGTTATTTCTGATCGGAGATTTCACCGGCATGATCGGTGACCCGACCGGCAAGAGCGCAACCCGTCCGCCATTGACGGAGACGCAGGTACAGGAGAATGCCAAGTCCTATCAGGAGCAGGTGTTCAAGATATTAAAGCCTGAACAGACCGAGGTGGTTTTCAACTCCACATGGATGAGCAAGCTTGATGCCGCTGCGCTAATTCGTCTGGCAGCCACGCATACCGTTGCGCGCATGCTTGAGCGGGACGATTTCAACAAGCGCTATAAAGGTAACCAGCCCATTGCCATTCACGAGTTCCTCTATCCTCTATTGCAGGGTTACGATTCGGTCGAGTTGAAGGCCGATCTGGAACTGGGTGGCACAGATCAGAAATTCAATCTGCTGATGGGGCGCGAACTACAGAAGCATTTCGGCCAGGCGCCGCAATGCATCCTGACCATGCCGCTGCTGGAAGGGTTGGATGGCGTCAACAAGATGTCGAAGTCTCTGGGCAACTACGTCGGCATCGCCGAATCGCCGCAGGAAATCTTTGGCAAGCTGATGTCTGTCTCCGATGACTTGATGTGGAAATATATAGAATTACTTTCCTTCGAGCCGCTCGATGTTATTCGGCAGTGGAAGTCTGACATAGACAACGGCGCCAATCCGCGCAACATCAAAGTGCGCTTCGCCCAAGAGATTGTTGCACGGTTCCACTCCACGGCTGCGGCTGAGCATGCGCTGGCAGATTTCGAGGCGCGTTTTCAGAAGGGGGCGATTCCAGACGACCTTCCCGAAGTTAGCCTGCAGTGCCAGGGTGGCGAGCTTGCGATTGCGCAAATGTTGAAACAGGCCGGGTTGGTTGCTAGCACATCCGAAGCGCTGCGCATGATAGACCAGGGCGGTGTCAGGTTGGATGGGGAAAAGGTGAGCGACAAGGGGCTGAAGCTTGGTGCCGGTGTTGTGGTCGCCCAGGTGGGTAAGCGGAAGTTTGCACGCGTTACACTATATATGTAGGTAGAAAGAATTCAGGTGGAAACCAAATAATTTGCGATCCCCTCTTGACCGCAATTCTACGATCTGTAGAATGCGCGCCTTCGCTTCAACGGCGAGGCCGGCAGCGGGGAAACAGAATTTTCATTTCCCCCTTGACCGATTGAGAATGGTCTGTAAAATGCGCCCCTCGCTTCAACGAGCGAGGCAAGCAGCAAAGAGGAAAATGAAGTTAAATTTTCCTCTTGACCGAAAGTAAAAGGTCTGTAGAATGCGCGCCTCGCTTCGAACAACGAAGCGGCGCTGGGAAGAAAGAAAATTTCGCTCTTCCCCTTGACCAAGAGAATGCGGTCTGTATAATGCGCCCCTCTCGTTGCTACGGCGACACTGCTCTTTAAAAATCAGGA
>CAMLME010000015.1 GCA_946481235.1 uncultured Methylobacillus sp.
CCGGACGGGTGTCGACCAGGGAACCCGGCAGGAACGCGCGGATGCCGTTGATCATCACGGTCAGGCCGCCCTTGACGCGACCGTTGATCACGCCCTTGACGATACGGCCTTCTTCCATCGCTTCTTCCAGATCCAGCCAGGCCGCCAGGCGCTTGGCTTTTTCACGGGAGAGTTTTGTCGAGCCAAAGCCGTCTTCCAGCGATTCGATGGCGACCTTGACGAAATCACCGACGGCGACTTCGAGTTCGCCCTTGTCGTTGCGGAATTCGGAGGCGGCGATCACGCTCTCGGACTTGAGGCCGGCGTTAACGACGACGAAGTCGTTATCGACGGAGACCACTTCAGCAGTGATCACTTCGCCTGAACGCATTTCCTGGCGGGCCAGGCTTTCTTCGAACAGGGCGGCAAAACTCTCTGGGGATTGGGTTGCGGGGGAAGCAGTAGCCATTAATAAAGTACCTAAATATTCCCGCCTGGCGGCGGGTCTGATTAAAAAAACCATGAATCAAGCGATTCATGGAGCTTAAAAATTGGTATTGCGATGTTGCTAGTGCCCGGCCTGGTAATCCAGCACCGATTGCACGGCCTGCTCGATGGTAAGATGATCCGTATCGAGCAGCGCTGCATCCTTACATTGCTGCAACGGCGCCACTTTACGCTCACGGTCGCGGGCGTCACGCAATTGCAAATCTTGAAGGATGTCAGCTAGATTAGCATGGTTTCCTTTTTCCATCAACTGCTTATACCTGCGTTCCGCTCGTACTTCGGCGCTTGCCGTCAGGAAAATCTTGGTTTCAGCATCCGGGAAGATTACCGACCCCATGTCGCGTCCATCTGCGACCAGCCCGGGTTCCTTGCGGAAACTGCGCTGCAGATCGACCAGTGCGCGGCGCACTTCCGGATGCACGGCAACTTCCGATGCACCCCGACTCATTTGTTCGGTGCGGACGTCTGCGCTTACGTTTTCGTTATTCAGGAAAATCTCGCCGTTCTCGAAACGGATATCGAGTCCGCTCGCCATTTCGGCAAGCGCGGTTTCGTCATTCCAACCAATGCCTTGCTTCAGTCCTGCCAGCGCAACAATGCGGTACAACGCGCCGGAATCCAGATAGTGGTAGCCCAGCTTTTGCGCAACGATTTGCGCCACAGTGCCTTTGCCGGATGCGGACGGGCCGTCGATGGCAATGACGGGGATGGTGGACGGCAAGCTCATCTATTTATATTTCCTATCGAATTCTTTTAAAGAATCAATTTGTTTAACGCCAAGCGTTGTTGATAATGGTTCTCATTCAAGTAAGGAGGCCATCATGAAGAAAACGCTTTCATTTGCTGCAATACACTTTTCCGTTGCCTTCACCGTCGGCTATGCGATGACCGGCAGTATGGCCGTCGGCGGAGCGATCGCTTTGGTCGAACCGGCCTGCAATACCGTGGCCTACTTCTTTCACGAGAAATTCTGGCAACGCATGGGGCAGTCCGAATTGGCCCACGCCCATCACGCCTGAACGACTTCTCCGTAACGGTCGAAATAATCCGGGAAGGTTTTTGCAACACATTTCGGGTCGTTGATCGTCACCGGCACGCCGCCCAGGCTGACCAGCGAGAAGCACATTGCCATGCGGTGGTCGTCGTAGGTATCGATGGCGGCATTCGGTGTCAGGTGTGCCGGCGGTGTGACGCGAATGTAATCTGCGCCTTCTTCCACCGTGGCGCCCACCTTGCGCAGTTCTGTCGCCATCGCGCTGATGCGGTCGGTCTCCTTGACGCGCCAGCTGGCGATGTTGCGCAGCGTGGTGGTGCCATCGGCGTACAGCGCGGCAATGGCTAGTGTCATCGCGGCGTCGGGAATGTGGTTGCAGTCGAGATCGAGTGCTTTCAGCTTGCCGCTGGCCTTGGCTTCGATCCAGTGGTCGCCCATCGTGATGTGGGCGCCCATCAACTCTAGCGCTTCGGCGAAACGCACATCGCCCTGAATGCTTTGTTTGCCGATGCCTTCCACGCGCACCGGGCCGCGACCAATGGCGCCTGCAGCCAGGAAATACGAGGCCGAGGAGGCGTCGCCTTCCACCCACAACTCGCCGGGGCTTTGGTAGCGGCTGTTGGTAGGAATCGTGAACGATTGCCAGCCATTGCGCTGAACGACGACGCCGAAACGCGCCATCAGGTTGAGCGTAATTTCGATGTAGGGCTTGGAGATCAACTCGCCGATGACTTCGATGGTCGTTTCCTGTCCGGTCAAGGGCAACGCCATCAGCAGCGCAGTCAGGAACTGGCTGGATACATTGCCGCGCACGGAAACCTTGCTGCCGCTGACGGCAGACGGGGAAATCTCCAGCGGAGGAAACCCTTCATTGCCCAGGTAACGAATATCTGCGCCAGCCTGGCGCAGCGCCTCCACCAGGTCGCCAATCGGACGCTCGTGCATGCGTGCGACGCCGGAGAGTTTGTAATGCCCGCCGGACAGCGCCAGCGCGGCGGTCAACGGACGGAAGGCGGTGCCGGCGTTGCCGAGAAAGAGATCGGCTTCCTTCACCTTGAATGCGCCGCCCATGCCGGTGACTTTCCAGTCGTCGGCGCCGGTTTGCTCCAGCGGTACACCGAGGATTGTCAGAGCATCCAGCATGCGCGCGGTGTCGTCCGAAGCGAGCAGGTCGCGGATATGCGTCGTACCCTCGGCGAGCGCAGCCAGCAGCAGCGTGCGGTTGGAAATGCTCTTGGAGCCGGGCAGCTTGATGCTGCCTTGGGCGCGGCTGGCGGGGGAGAGGTTCAATGTTTCCATGGTCATTTGTTGTGAGAATTGGCCCAGTCGGTACGGGCGTTGCGGGCATGCTCGAACGCTTCGGCGAGTGCGTCGCCGTCTTGCGCGTCAATCAAGCTACGGATTTGCGTGAGGCGTGCAATGTAGGCGTCCAGTTCCTGCAGCATCGCAGGACGATTGGCGAGACAGATGTCGCGCCACATTTCCGGAGAGCTGCCGGCAATGCGTGAGAAGTCCCGGAATCCGCCGGCGGCGAAGCTGAACAATTGTTCGGCGTCAGGACGGCGTGCGATTTCCTCGACAAGGGCGAAGGCCAGGACGTGCGGCAGATGGCTGACCGCTGCGAAAATGCGGTCATGCATTTCCACCGTCATATCGATGACGAAGGCGCCGCAGTGACGCCAAAAGTCGGTCACCATGTCGACACTGGCAGCCGTATTCTCAGGCAGTGGGGTCAAGATCACATTCTTGCCGTCGAACAACTCGGTCTTGGCGGCGGTGACACCGCTTTTTTCTGCGCCGGCGATCGGGTGGCCCGGAACGAAGAGCGGCAATTTTTCGCCGAGATTCGCACGCGCTGCGGTTACCACATCGCCCTTGGTACTGCCGGCATCGGTTACGACGGCTTTTGCACTCAGGTGTGGGGCCATGGTGGCCATGACGTCCGGCATCTGGCCGACGGGTATTGCGAGCAGAACCAAGTCGGCGTCGGCAACGGCTTGTTCGATAGGTTCGACTTTATCGATCACGCCGAGCCGCAGTGCGGCATCAAGATTTTCACTGGGACGCCCTACGCCAACAATGCGTCGCGCGAGTCCAGCCCGTCGAGCGGCAAGCGCGACCGAGCCGCCGATGAGGCCGACGCCAATGATGACCAGTTTGTCGAGCATGATGTACGTGGTGGAAAAAAGGGAGGTATTCTATCACGATGACAAGCTTGGCTTGTCTCCTGCACGGCGCTGAGGAAAGCAATCAACCCTATGGAAGTACAGAATAAACTGGTCATCGGTATTGCCTCGCGGGCGCTGTTCGACCTGTCGGCAAGCCACGAGGTATTCGAGAAGGACGGAGTGGAAGCTTATTGCCGTTACCAGATCGAGCACGAGGACAATCCACTTGAACCTGGTGTGGCATTCGGATTGACGCGGAAGCTGTTGGCGCTAAACCAGCAAGGTCAGTCTGCGCGCGTTGAAGTAATTCTTCTGTCCCGTAACAGCGCCGATACCGGTTTGCGGGTGTTCAACTCGATACGGCATCACAAACTTGGTATTGAGCGGGCGGTCTTCACACGCGGTGAAAGTCCGTTCCGTTATGTGCCGGCATTCGGCGTGCACCTTTTCCTGTCGGCAGACCCGGTGGATGTGCGGCAGGCCCTGGATTCCGGCTATGCGGCGGCGACCATCCTGCCATCCAATGTCGGAAGCAATGAAACGGACCAGTTGCGTATCGCTTTCGACGGTGATGCGGTACTGTTTTCAGACGAGGCGGAACGTGTCTACAAGGCCAGCGGCCTGGCGGCGTTTTCGGACAGCGAAGTGTTGGCGGCGCGCGAGCCGCTTTCCGGTGGGCCGTTCAAGAACTTTCTTGCGATGCTGCATCGCATCCAGTCTGAATATCCGCCGGACGAGTCGCCAATCCGCACGGCGCTCGTCACAGCCCGCGGCGCTCCTGCGCACGAACGGGTGATCCGGACATTAAGGCATTGGGGTATTCGTATCGATGAGGCGTTATTCCTGGCCGGCATGGACAAGGGGCCATTCCTGCATGCATTCGGGGCGGATATATTTTTTGACGATCAGAGCAAGCATTGCGAATCGGCACGTATGCATGTGGCGACTTGCCATGTGCCGCATGGCGTTGCGAACGAATAAGCCTGTTTCAGTAGTATTCGGCAAATGCATTGCGGTAGATTCAGGGATGACTGCAAGACGCGCGGTAAACCGAATTTTCGTTTCGTAACCTACGCTCTGCAGCAGATGCGCTCCGATATCTACGCAACCCAGTAGGACAGTCATGCTTGGCGCATTGTCGCTTGCTTGCCGCGTGTTTGGAAAAACCAAACTGAGGTTCGCGCCTTACTTCAAATCCTGATGCATGACCTTCGCATTGCCGAATACTACTGAAACAGGCCTTACTGAATCAGGGTGGCGTTCCGAAATTGGGGGCCAATGCCAGAACGCCGGTGCCACGGAGATGACATTAATGTGACCCCGTAAAATTACCGAAAGTTCAGGCTTTGTCCGGGTTTTTTTCGAGTGTCTGCCATTCCCCGTCCAGCAAGGCTTCCAGCGGCTCGAAACTCTTCTTGTAAGCCATTTTTCGGCTTTCGGCGATCCAGTAGCCAAGGTAGAGATAAGGCAGATGTAATCGTTGGCACCATTCGGCGAGCCACAGGATGCTGTAGGTGCCGTAGCTTGCAGTCGTGTCGCTGCAATCGTAAAAGGTATAGACCGCGGAGAGCCCGTCGCGAACGCAGTCCACGACGCTGACAATCTTGAGCATGCCGTTTTCGCGGAATTCGACCAGCACGGTCTCGACGTTGCTTTGTGCAAGAAAGTTGCGGTACTGATCGGCGCCATCTGCATCCATGCCGCCACCGGTGTGCCGGGAATGCTGGTAGTCGCGATAAAGCCGGAAATGCTCTTCCGAATAATGCAGGTCGAGTACTTCAACCGTCAGGTTCGCGTGATGCTTCCAGGCGCGCCGCTGGCTGCGGGATGGTTTGAACGCCGCCACCGGCAGGCGCACCGGAATGCAGGCAGTGCAGTTTTCGCAGTGCGGACGGTAGGCGAATTTGCCGCTACGGCGGAAGCCGAGCTGTATCAGTTCGCTGTACACGCGATTGTCGATCAGGTGGTGGGGTGCGGCAATCAGCGATTGTGCCTGGCGACCCTCGAGATAACCGCAAGGGTAGGGCGTCGTTACGTAGAACTGGATGCGCTGGAGTGGCGGATCATTGGGCAGGGTCATGGAGGTTCCACTTTCCTGGGGAATCAGACTTCAAGTTTACCAATTCCGTCAGCCGCCGGGCAAATTCGTCCCGCGAAATTTCGCGTGCGCCCAGGCTGGCGAGATGGGGGGTATACATCTGGCAATCGATCATACCGTAACCCTGCTGCTTAAGGTGTCGTACCAGATGCACAAAGGCGAGTTTGGACGCATCCGTCGCGTGATGGAACATCGATTCGCCGTAAAACATGCGGCCGATGGCGACGCCGTAAAGCCCGCCGACCAGTTTGCCGTCCATCCAGGTTTCAATGGAATGGGCATATCCCAGGGCATGCAGCCCGCAATAACCTTCGAGTATTTCGGGAACAATCCAGCTGCCATCCTGCTCGGGACGCGGGGTGGAGGCGCAGGCCAGCATCACCTTACGAAACGCCGTGTCGCTGCGGATTTCGTAATCCTGCTTTTTAAGTCGTTTTGCCAGCGAGCGCGATACCTTGAGTTCGTCGGGAAACAGCACCATGCGCGGGTCCGGGCTCCACCATAGCGGTGGCTGGCCTGGGTTGTACCAGGGGAAAATGCCGTGGCGATAGGCGTCGAGCAGGCGTCGCGGTGTAAGGTCCCCGCCCGCGGCAAGCAACCCGCTGGGTTCTTTCAATGCATGGTCCAGAGGGGGGAAGGGGGTGTCCGTATCCAGCCACGGGATCATGTCGCGATCAGCCGGCCACGATACATGCCCATCTGGCAGGTGAACTCATGCTCGCCGGGTTTCAGTGCCGGAAGATTAACGGTAGTGGATTTGCCCAAAGGTAGCTCTGCGCTGATGCCAAGATCGGCGAATACGACTTTTTCAGCGCAGGGGGTGGCGTCATGACGGGTGAAGTGCAGCGTCAACGCTTGTCCGGCCGGGACTTCGAGCGCGGCAGGCTGGTAGGTGCCATCCTTGACCAGAATGTCGATCGTTTGCTGTGCCTCCATATGGGTGGCTTTGGGTTTGGACAGCCAGAACCACCATATGATCAGCACGATGGCAGCTATGCCGCCTAGAGTGACGAAGATACTCATGGTTTGAACCACCGGAGGCGACCGGCATTGCTGACCACGGTTACAGACGACATGGCCATCGCCGCGCCAGCGATCATCGGGTTGAGCAGCAGGCCGAAAATCGGATAGAAAATGCCGGCGGCAATCGGGATGCCGAGCACGTTGTAGATGAAGGCGCCGAAAAGATTCTGCCGGATGTTGCGTACCGTCGCGCGTGAAATGGCAATTGCATTCGGTACGCCATGCAGAGAGCCGGACATCAGGGTGACGTCGGCGGACTCGATGGCAACGTCGGTGCCGGTGCCGATGGCAAAGCCGACATCGGCACGCGCCAGTGCCGGTGCGTCATTGATGCCGTCGCCGACCATGCCGACCTTTTCGCCGCGCGCGATCAATTCGGCGACCTGCTTGTCTTTATCCTGCGGCAGCACTTCGGCGAATACGGCGTCGATACCGACCTGTTTCGCCACCGCGTGTGCGGTGGCGGCATTGTCGCCTGTGAGCATGACCACCTTGATGTGCAAGGCATGCAGCCGCGCGATGGCGGTTTTTGAATCCGGCTTGATCGGGTCGGCCACTGCGACGATGCCCGCCAATACGCCATCGACGGCCAGGAACATCGGGGTTTCCGCGCGCTCCGCGGATTTCTGCGCCTGCTCATGCAGTGCAGTGCAGTCGATGCCGTGCTCCTCCATGAACTTGTAATTGCCGAAACGGACATGCTTGCCGTCGACTTCGCCATGCACGCCGTGCCCGGCAACCGCCTGGAAGTTCTGTACCGGCAACAGCGTCAAATCATGCCCCTTGGCGGCGTTCAGCACAGCGTCTGCCAGCGGGTGCTCGGAACCCGCTTCCAGGCTGGCGGCAAGGTGCAGCAGCCCGACTGTATCCCGGCCGGCGACAGGAATCAGCGAGGTTACCGCCGGCTTGCCCATGGTCACCGTTCCCGTCTTGTCGAGTATCACGGTCGTCAGGTTTCCCGCCTGTTGCAGTGCATCGCCGTTGCGGATCAGTATGCCGTGCTCGGCGGCTTTGCCGACGCCCACCATCACCGACATCGGCGTCGCCAATCCCAAGGCGCACGGGCAGGCGATAACCAATACCGTTACTGCGGCAACCATCGCGAAGTTGAGCCGCGGCTCCGGCCCGATATTGAACCAGACGACAAAGGTGATGACTGCGACGATCAATACGGCCGGGACGAACCAGGCGGAAACCGTATCGGCCAATCGCCCGATCGCCGGTTTGGCGCCTTGTGCCTGACGCACCATCTCGACGATGCGCGACAAGGCGGTGTCTTTGCCGACACGCGTCGCTTTAAACAGGAAAGTGCCGCTTTTATTGAGCGTTCCGCCGGCAACTTCACCGCCGGTCTGCTTTTCGACCGGCATCGGTTCGCCGGTGAGCATGGATTCATCGACCAGGGAGTGGCCTTCGATCAGCACACCGTCCACTGCAATTTTTTCGCCGGGTCGAACACGCAGCGTGTCGCCGACGCGTACTTCCGCTAGCGGGATATCGATTTCCTGGCCGTCGCGCACCACGCGTGCGGTCTTGGGCTTCAGGCCGATCAATCGCTTGACCGCTTCCGAGGTACGTCCGCGCGCGCGCATCTCCAGCGCCTGCCCCAGCACCACCAGGCCGATGACCACTGCGATGACGTCCCAGAAGGGTTCGGCCGTACCGGCCGGAAATAACTGCGGCGCGGCGGTGACGGTGAGCGAGTAGCCCCAGGCGGCGGCCATGCCGAGGGCAATCAAGGTATCCATCGTGGCGGTATGATTGCGGAACGATTTCCATGCACCGACGAAAAATTGCGGACCGGAGTACAGCATCACCGCCAAAGTCAGCAGCGCGAGTACCGGCGATGCCCCTTGCATCAATGCATGCGGCATCGCGCCGCCCAACATGGCCGGAAAACCGAAGGCGAGAGCCGGGATAGCGACTGCCAGCGCAAACCAGGATTTGCGCATCAGCAAACGATAATGCGCGTGTTCAGCAGCTTCTTTTTCGCTGTCGGCGGTTTCTTCGTCAACAATTTCGCTGGCCTGATAGCCGGCCTTGCCGACAGCTGCGAGCAGGATTGCTATTTCAGCATTGCCGCTGACCTCAGCGGTGCGGCTGGCGTAATTGACGTTGGCGTCCGTGACGCCGGGCGCGGCACGCAGGGCTTTTTCCACGCTGGCGACGCAGCCGGCGCAGCGCATGCCGTCGATGGCCAGGCGGATGGGTTCGGTTGGGGTGTTCATCATTCAAGCGTACTGCGCGCCGACGCTGTATGCAAGGCATACTCATACACGCTTGTCCGGTTAAAAATCCGCGCGCATAATGCCGTCATGCATTGTCGTCCTTTCATTCGCCTGCTCGTGCTGTTCGCCATGCTGGTGAGCCTGCCGCTGAACGGGCTGGCCGCCATCACCATGCCTGCCTGCGACGCGCACGGAACAGCCATGAAAATGCACATGGATGCCGAACGGATGGCAGTGATGCCCGATTGCGATCATCACGAGCCGGAAGCACCGTCGGGCAAAACTGCCTGCGATCAGTGCTTCTCCTGCCATGTGGTATCCGCACAGGCGCTCGTTCCAATCATTCTGTCGCTGCCGGAAATGGCCATTGCCCTGAAATTCTCCGCGGCAATCGCAGAAAAACCGCAATCCGTTGTTTCCTCCCTTTTTCGACCTCCCATCTCCGTACTCGCCTAGCTGAAGGCTGTCCGGCGCATTGACGCCGACCCAGCTCGACTGTTTCGGGCGGAATTCGCCCGGCCATCCTTCAGCACCTACGCTAGACGCTTTTCGTCAACCGTTGGCAACAGCGCCGCCAATACGCGCTGCGCCGACCATCACGATGCGTCCGGGATTCCGTGAATCCTGCCTCGATAGACACGACTGATACAAAGGATAGTCCGCAATGAAGAAAATTCTGATTGCCGCATGGGTACTGGCAGCGTTCGCCACGGCTGCCGCTCCCGGGCATGCCGAAGACGCCCGCCACCCCAAGTCCGAGGCGCAAAAAAGCTACGCCGCGAAGGGCGAGGTGATCGCCGTGGACAAGGTGGCCGGCAAGGTGAAGCTGAAGCACGAAGCCATCCCGGCACTGGAGTGGCCGGCCATGACCATGTTTTTCGCCGTTGCCGACAAGGGCCAGCTGGGTACGCTGAGGGCCGGTGCGCGTGTCGAGTTCCAGTTTGTGAAGGTCAGCGGCAGTGCGCCGCTGATTACCGAAATCAAGACGGCGAAGTGAAAGGAGGCCGGTCGGGCACTGCCTCGGCCGGTCATCCGGAGGAACAGGTGAACCTATGAAAACGAACAAACAGCTTCGATTGCTGGTTTTGGCGGTCGCCCTCCTGGCGGTATCGTCGGCGCAGGCGGACGAAGCCATGGCACCGCTCGGCGCCAATGTGCGGGAGCTGCTGGAATGGGCCGACACGCACAATCCAGAGCTGGTCGCGCAGCGCTACGAGATCGATGCTGCCAATGAGCGGATCGTACCGGCCGGCGCACTGCCAGATCCCACTCTGCGTGCGACATTTATGGATTTCGCCGGGCCGGGCGCGCCGGATGGGTTCAATCCGCTGCCTGGCAAGGGTAGTGGAACCCAGTACAGGCTGGGGCAGACCATTCCCTGGTGGGGTAAGCGCGACCTGCGCAAAGCGGTTGCCACGGCGGAAATGGAGCAGGCGATAGGGCGTCGACAAGCGACCGTCGTCGAAATCCATGCCCGGATCAAAAGCGTCTATGCGCAGTATTACCAGGCTGTCGGTTTGAAAAAGCTTGCCGAGGACATCCTGCGCCTGCTGAATGAGCTGGAGGCGGTAACGCAGGCACGTTATGCCGGCGGGCTGGTGCCGCAGCAGGATGTGATCCGGGCGCAGGTTGAAAAGACCGCGCTGCGTTCCGAGATCATCAATCTTGAGACCGAGCAGCATCACGCCATGGCCAGATTGAACGTGGCGCTGGGGCGGTCGCAGCTGGCGCCAATTGCCGAGCCGCAGTCGCTGCGTCGTATCGCTCCGGAAAAGCTGGATGTCGCAACCCTGGAGGAAAAGGTGGCGCGCAACAATCCGCTGCTTGCCACGCAGTCGGCCCAGATCGCGGCAGCCGATGCCAACCGGCGCCTGGTGGAGAAGAACCGCTATCCCGATGTCACGCTCATGATTTCCCCGACCCAGCGCGACGGCAGCATCGATAGCTGGGAGGCGATGGTGGAGGTTAATCTCCCCATCCGTTTCGATACCCGCCGTGCGCAGGAAAGCGAGGCGAGTGCAATGCTGGCCGCCGCCAGGGAGCGCCAGCAGGCGCTGGCGAACCAGGTGGCGGGCGAATTGCAGGAATCGCTGGCGGCGCTGGATGCGGCCGTCAAGCAGGAGCAGCTGATCGCCAATACCCTGCTGCCGCAGGCCGAACTGACGTTCCGTTCCGCGCTGGCCGGCTACGAGGCGGGCAAGGTGGATTTTTCCACGCTGCTCGACGCCCAGCGCGCGATCAAGCGTGCCCGGCAAGACAGCCTCAAGGCGCGCGTGGAGCAGGAGGTGCGTATTTCCGAAATCGAAAGCAGGGTGGGAGAAGAATTATGAAAAAAACCGGCATCTGGACCGTGCTGGGCCTGATCGGCCTGGCTACCGCAACCGGCGCCGGCTACTGGCTGGGGATGAAGCGGACGGAACCAGTGGAGATGTCCGCCACCCCCACCCAGGCCGAGCGCAAGATCCTCTATTACCGCAACCCGATGGGCTTGCCGGACACTTCGCCGGAGCCGAAAAAAGACAGCATGGGCATGGACTACATCCCGGTCTATGCAGACGAGGCGCCGGCCGCGCCTGCTGCGCAAGGTGAGCGCAAAATCCTTTACTACCGCAACCCGATGGGGCTGCCTGACACCTCCCCAGAGCCCAAGCAGGATTCTATGGGCATGGATTACATCCCGGTGTATGCCGACGAAGCTGCACAGCCGGGTCAAGTCAGTATCAGCCCGGACAAGGTTCAGAAGCTGGGTGTCCGTACCGAGCCTGCCGCGATGCGCGAGTTGGCAAGGATGGTGCGCGCTGTCGGCCAGTTCCAGGTGGACGAGCGGCGGTTGCATACCGTCACCGCCAAGTTCGAGGGCTATATCGAGCATCTCTCCGTCAATGCCACCGGCCAGCCGGTAAAGCGCGGGCAGCCGCTGATGCAGGTATACAGCCCGGAGCTGGTCGCTGCCCAAGAGGAGTACCTGATCGCCTGGAAAGGCCGCGAGACCCTGGCAAGTGGCACCGAGGAGTCGCTGACTGGTGTCGGTCAACTGGCGGAAGGCGCGCTCAGGCGCCTGCGCAACTGGGATATATCCGATACCCAGTTGCAGCGCCTGCAGCGGGAAGGCAAGGCCACCCGTACGCTGACGCTTTATTCTCCGGCCAACGGCGTGGTGCTGGAAAAAACTGCAGTTGCCGGCATGCGCTTCATGCCGGGTGAGCCGCTATTCAAGATTGCCGACCTGTCGACCATTTGGCTGATTGCGGACGTGTTCGAGCAGGATCTCGCGCAGGTGCGCATCGGGCAGCCGGTGAAGATAGTTGTCGATGCCTATCCAGAAAAGGAATTCAGCGGCAAGATCGCCTACATCTACCCGACGGTGGTGCCGGAAACGCGCACGGCCAAGGTACGAGTGGAATTGGCCAATCCGGGCGGCATACTCAAGCCCGACATGTACGCCAATGTGCAGCTGGATGCAGGCGGCGGCAAGGCCGGGGTGCTGGCGGTGCCGGATTCGGCGGTGATCGACAGCGGCACGCGCCAGGTGGTACTGGTGCAGCGTGCCGAAGGCCTGTTCGAACCGCGCGAGGTCAGGCTGGGCCGGCGCGGCGACGGCTATGCCGAAGTGCTGCAAGGCATTGCGGAAGGCGAGCAGGTCGTGGTGCGCGCCAATTTCCTGATCGACGCGGAAAGCAACCTGCGGGCGGCACTGGGCGGCTTCGGCGAAAGCGCGCCAGCGCCAGCCAGCGTGCCTGGCCACGAGGGGCACTGATATGCTCGCACGCATCATCGAATGGTCGGTGCGCAACGTCTTCATGGTGCTGCTGGCGACACTGTTCATCGTCGGCGCCGGAATTTACGCGCTGGTGAAAACACCGCTCGACGCGATTCCCGATCTCTCCGACGTGCAGGTCATCGTCTATACCGAGGTCCCCGGCCAAGCGCCGCAGGTGGTGGAGGATCAAGTCACCTATCCGCTCACCACCGCCATGCTGTCGGTGCCGAAATCCCGCGTGGTGCGCGGGTTCTCGTTTTTCGGTGCATCGTTCGTTTACGTCATTTTCGAGGACGGCACCGACATCTACTGGGCGCGTTCGCGCGTGCTGGAATATCTCAATTCCGTCACCGGCCGCCTGCCGCGCGGGGTAACCCCTACATTGGGGCCGGACGCGACCGGCGTCGGCTGGGTTTACCAGTACGCGGTGCTGGCCAAGAACCATACATTGGAGGAACTGCGCACGATTCAGGACTGGTATCTGCGCTACCAGTTGACCAAGGCGCACGGCGTGGCCGAGGTTGCCGGCATCGGCGGTTTCGTCAAGCAATACCAGGTGGTGCTCGACCCGCGAAAATTGCAGGCTTACGGTATCCCGCTGTCGCGCATCACGCAGGTGATACGCGACAGTAATCGCGATGTCGGCGGGCGCGTGGTGGAAATGTCCGAGACCGAGTATATGGTGCGCGGCAAGGGCTATCTTCGTGGCATCGGCGATCTGGAAACCCTGGTGCTGAAGAGCGAGCGCGGCACGCCGGTGTTGCTGCGTGACGTGGCGCACGTCGAACTGGGGCCGGACGAACGGCGCGGGCTGGCCGAGATGAACGGCGAAGGCGAGGTGGTGGGTGGCATCGCGATGGCGCGCTATGGCCAGAACGCGCTCGAGGTCATCAGCAACATCAAGGAGAAGCTGGCCGAAATCGCTCCCGGCCTGCCGGCGGGGGTGACGGTGGAAACGGTGTACGACCGCTCCGAGCTGATCCATCGCGCGATCGACAACCTGAAGACGACGCTGTTCGAGGAAAGCCTGGTGGTGGCGCTGGTATGCGTGCTATTCCTGCTGCATGTGCGGAGCGCGCTGGTGGCGATCATCATGCTGCCAGTGGGGGTGCTGATCGCCTTTATCCTGATGCGGGCGTTGGGCCTCAATTCCAACATCATGAGCCTGGGCGGCATCGCCATCGCCATCGGCGCGATGGTGGACGCGGCCATCGTGATGATCGAAAACGCGCACAAGCACATCGAGCGCGCACCGCCGGATGCGCCTCGCGTACAGTTGATGATTGATGCCTGCCGCGAGGTCGGTCCGGCGTTGTTCTTTTCGCTGCTGATCATTACCGTGTCCTTCCTGCCGGTGTTCACGCTGGAAGCGCAGGAAGGACGGTTGTTCCAGCCGCTGGCTTATACCAAGACCTTTGCGATGGCGGGCGCGGCGCTACTGTCGATCACGCTGGTGCCGGTGCTGATGTTGCTGTTCGTGCGCGGCAAGATCATGCCCGAGCGCAAAAACCCGGTGAACCGTTTCCTGATCTGGCTGTACCGGCCGGTCATCGCCTGGGTGATGCGCTGGAAGAAGCTGACCATTTTTGCCGCCGTGCTGGTGCTGGCCTTGTCGGTATACCCGTTCACCAAACTGGGCAGCGAATTCATGCCGGCGCTGAACGAAGGCACGCTGCTTTACATGCCGGCTTCACTGCCGGGCATGTCCGTCACCAAGGCGGCGGAAACCATGCAGACGCAGAACCGCATCATCAAGAGCTTCCCCGAGGTGGCCTCGGTATTCGGCAAGGCCGGGCGCGCCAATACCGCCACCGACCCGGCGCCGCTGGAAATGTTCGAGACCGTCGTCAACCTCAAGCCGGAGTCCGAATGGCGGCCCGGCATGACCATCGACAAACTGATCGCCGAGCTGGATCAGGCCGTGCAGTTGCCGGGCGTCAGCAACGCCTGGACGATGCCGATCAAGGCGCGCATCGACATGCTTTCCACCGGCATCCGTACGCCCATCGGCATCAAGGTGTTCGGCAAGGATCTGGGCGAAATGGAAAAACTCGCCAAGGAGATCGAGGCCGTGGTCAAGACCGTGCCGGGCACCACCAGTGCCTACGCCGAGCGCATCACCGGCGGCTATTACCTCAATATCGAGCCTGACCGTGCGCAGCTCGCGCGTTACGGCCTGACCGTGGGTGAGGTGCAGGAGGTGATCGGAGGCGCGCTGGGCGGCGAGACGATTACCACCACGGTGGAAGGGCGCGAGCGCTTCGGCGTCATCACGCGCTATCCGCGCGAACTGCGCTCCAGTCCGGACGCCATCGCCCGCCAGGTGCTGGTGCCGGCGACGGGCGGCGCGTTGATCCCACTCGGCCAGCTGGCGCGCATCTCGCTGGAAAAAGGCCCGCCCGGCATCCGCACCGAGAATGCGCTGCTTTCCGCGTACATTTTCGTCGATATCCGCGGGCGCGACATCGGCCGCTATGTGGCGGACGCGCAACGCGCAGTAAGCGAGCAGGTCAAATTCAAGCCGGGGTATTACGCCACCTGGAGCGGCCAGTTCGAATACATGGAACGCGCCAAGGCGCGCCTCAAGCTGGTGGTGCCGTTGACGCTGTTCATCATTTTTGTGCTGCTCTACATCAACTTCCGCCGCTTGCCGGAGACGCTGATCGTGATGCTGTCGGTGCCATTCGCGCTGGTGGGCGGCGTGTGGCTGATGTACTGGCTGGGCTACAACCTCAGCGTCGCGGTGGCGGTCGGCTTCATCGCACTGGCCGGGGTGGCGGCGGAAACCGGCGTCATCATGCTGATCTACCTCAACCACGCCTACGATGAACTCCAGGCTAAGCGCGCGGCGGAAGGCCGGCCGTTCGCCGTCGCAGACCTGTATGCGGCAGTGATGGAAGGGGCGGTGGAGCGGGTGCGCCCCAAGATGATGACCGTGGTGGCGATCATGGGGGGGCTGCTGCCCATCATGTGGAGTAGCGGCACCGGCTCGGAAGTGATGCGGCGCATCGCCGCACCGATGGTGGGCGGCATGGTGTCCTCTACCGTGCTGACCCTGATCGTGATTCCGGCGATTTACGCGTTGGTAAAAGAGCATTCCATTAAAAGGAGTTGAATATGCCTGAAATCCTTCCCAACCTGCATCCGCTGATGGTGCATTTTCCCATCGCGCTGATTGCGGTGTCGGCGGTCTTCCATATCGCCGCGATCGCAACGAGGGGCAAATCTTGCGCCACCCATTGCGCCATCCTTGCCCACACCACGTTGTGGCTGGGCGCGCTGGCGGCGCTGCCGACCGTCTTGTTCGGCTGGCTGGCGTTCAACAGCGTCAACCACGACGAGGCCGGCCACGTTGCCATGCTGGCCCACCGCACTTGGGCGCTGGCGACGTTGGCGGTACTGGTGGTGCTGGCCGGCTGGGATGCCTGGCGCAGCAAGGTGGACGCGGTGCCGGCCTGGTGGTTCGCGGGGGCGGTGATAGGCGCGTGGGGCATGGTCGCCACCACCGCCTGGCATGGCGGGGAGTTGGTGTACAGGCACGGGCTGGGTGTGCTCTCGTTGCCTGCCGCGGAATCCGGCCAGGGGGACGGACATGCGCATGGCGCCGCGATGGATGCCGAAGAGCATCCGCCTGCGGAGGCCATGCATCCCGATGATGACACTCATGAGCATTCCCACGACGGGCATGCACACTGAAATTCTGGAACTGGAGAAAATGATGAAAACATGGATGCGCATTTGCGCGCTTGCATTGCTGCTGAATTCGACCATTGCCTTTGCCGGCCCGGCAGTCACCGTCCACAAGAGCCCGACCTGCGGCTGCTGCACAAAATATGTCGACTACCTGCGGCAGAACGGTTTCAAGGTCACGGCGATCGACCAGGGCGACATGGACGGCATCAAGAAGCGTTACGGCGTCGGCGGCCGCGTCGCCAGTTGCCATACCACGCTGGTCAATGGCTATGTGGTCGAAGGCCATGTGCCGGTGGGCGCGATCCACAAGCTGCTCAGGGAAAAGCCGGCCATCGCCGGCATCAGCGTGCCCGGCATGCCGCTGAATTCGCCGGGCATGGGCGAGATGAAGAAGGGGACGTTGACGGTTTACACCATCCCAGGAGCGGAGGAGACTCCCAAGGTATTCTCGGTGGAATAGGAGCGAATCTTGGCCGACTGCTGCGAAGACAAGTCCTGCGAAATCGCTGCACTGCGCGACAAACACCGGCGAGTGCTGCAAATCGTGCTGGCGGTCAACGCCGTGATGTTCGCCGTCGAGGGCATCTCCGGCTGGCTGGCGCATTCAACCTCGCTCATGGCCGATTCGCTGGACATGTTCGGCGATGCCACGGTGTATGCGATGAGCCTCTACGTGCTGGCGCGCAGCGAGCGCGCACAGGGTGTGGTTGCGCTGGTCAAGGGCGCGATCATGCTGGCGTTCGGGGTGGGCGTGCTGATCGAGGCCGCCTGGAAGGCGCTGCATCCGGTGATGCCGGAAGCGGCGACCATGGGCGTCATCGGCGCGCTGGCGCTGGCGGCCAACCTGTTGTGCTTCTACCTGCTGTACACGCATCGCGAGGACAACGTGAACATGAGTTCAACCTGGCTGTGCTCGCGCAACGATCTTTTTGCCAATACCGGCGTTTTACTGGCCGCAGGAGCGGGTTATGTACTGGCATCCCGGTGGCCGGACATTATCGTGGGCACGCTCATTGCCGCGCTGTTCGTGAGTTCCGCGCTGCACGTCATCCGCCAGGCGCGGGTAGCGATGCAGGCTCCTGCGCAGCACGCCCGCAGGATAGAACTGTCCAAAATAAAAGTGGTAAAAGGCGAGTGAAATGGACAGGCACCATCCTTCGAGCGAAATCGTCAAGGATCCGGTATGCGGCATGACGGTGGAGGAATGTGCGCTTGAATCCGCCTACGAGGGCATCCGCTACTTCTTCTGTTCCGCGCAATGCCGCGAGCGTTTTCTCGCGACCCCGCATCTCTATGTTGGTTATCCGGGGCACCCAGCACCCGGGCAAAGAGGCGTGCAAGTCATGAAAAGACGCCGTTTCAAGCTCGCCCACCCCTTGTCCGCCTACGAGGCCGAACTGCTGCGCGAGGATTTGCGCGACATGATGGGGGTGCGCGAGATTCACGTCGATGGCGAACTGGTCGAGATCACCTATGACCTGATGGCGGTGAACGCCGAACTGATCGAGGCGCGGTTGGCCGAGATCGGGCTCAGGCTGGGGCAGGACTGGCCCGAGCGGTTGCGTCTCGGATTCAT
>CAMLME010000016.1 GCA_946481235.1 uncultured Methylobacillus sp.
GCGCATTCGTCGACCTCGGCGGCATCGACGGCCTGCTGCACATCACCGACCTGGCATGGCGCCGCGTCAAGCATCCTTCCGAAGT
Source organism: uncultured Methylobacillus sp. (assembly GCA_946481235.1). Next base: position 86 of record CAMLME010000016.1, read on the forward strand.
CCTCACCGTGGGCGAAGAAGTCGAAGCCAAGATCCTCAAGTTCGATCAAGAGAAGAACCGCGTTTCCCTGGGCATCAAGCAACTGGGCGACGACCCGTGGGTTGCGCTGTCCCGCCGTTACCCGGTCAGCACCCGCCTGTTCGGCAAGGTCACCAACCTGACCGACTACGGTGCGTTCGTTGAAATCGAACCGGGCATCGAAGGCTTGGTCCACGTGTCCGAAATGGACTGGACCAACAAGAACGTGCATCCGGCCAAGATCGTCCAACTGGGCGACGAAGTCGAAGTCATGATCCTTGAGATCGACGAAGACCGCCGCCGCCTGTCCCTGGGCATGAAGCAATGCAAGTCCAATCCCTGGGACGACTTCGCCGCCAGCCACAAGCGTGGTGACAAGGTTTCCGGCCAGATCAAGTCCATCACCGACTTTGGCGTGTTCATCGGCCTGGCCGGCGGCATCGACGGCCTGATCCATCTGTCCGACCTGTCCTGGAGCCAGACTGGCGAAGAAGCCATCCGCAACTTCAAGAAGGGTGACGAAGTGGAAGCCGTTGTTCTGGCCATCGATGTCGAGAAGGAGCGTATCTCCCTCGGCGTCAAGCAACTGGACAACGACCCGTTCAACTCCTACACCACCGCTCATGACAAGGGCGCCATCGTGAAGGGCGTCGTGAAGAGCCTGGACGCGAAGGGCGCTGTTGTGACCCTGGACGGTGAAGTTGAAGGCTACCTGCGCGCTTCCGAAGTTTCCCGCGAGAAGGTTGAGGACATCCGCAACGTACTCAAGGAAGGCGAAGAAGTCGAAGCCCGCATCATCAACGTCGACCGCAAGAACCGCAGCATCAACCTGTCGATCAAGGCCAAGGACGCGGCTGATGAAGCCGACGCCATGCAGAAGTACGGCAGCAATGACAGCGGCAATGCCGGCACCACGAATCTGGGGGCACTGCTTAAAGCTAAACTCGACGGCAAAAACAACGAATAAGGCATGGATGCCATGACCAAATCGGAGTTGATTGCCAAGCTGGCTGCTCGGTTTCCGCAGCTCGTCGTCAAGGACGCCGAGCTGTCGGTCAAAGCCATACTGGATGCCATGGCCGAAAAACTGGCCACTGGCAAACGCATCGAGATCCGCGGGTTCGGCAGCTTCAGTCTGAACTACCGTCCCCCGCGCCTGGGTCGTAACCCCAAAACCGGCGCCAAGGTGCAAGTACCCGAGAAGTATGTACCGCACTTCAAGGCCGGCAAGGAATTGCGCGAACGGGTCGATTTCGAAGTTTGATCGAAGCTTTAGTAATAGAAGGCGGCAGAACGAAAGTTCTGCCGCTTTTTTTATGACGTTTTAGGTAAAATGCGGCATGCGTTATTTATATCTGACAGGCGGATTCCTGCTCTTCCTCGCGACACTTGGGTTCGCACTGAAGAATACCGCACCAGTCACGCTGGAATACTATCTGGGGCTGCAATGGCACGCTCCACTAATACTGGTCATGCTGCTCGTCTTCTGCTCGGGAGCACTGGCTGGCGTAATTGCCTGCGTATCGCTCGTCATACAACAACGTCGCCGCTTGCTGGCGATACAACGCGAACTGCACGCTTTGCAGTCCAATCAGGACTGACCCCTCCGCATCATGGAATTCGAATACTGGTGGCTGCTAGCCCTCCCCCTGTTTTTTTTATTCGGCTGGCTGGCTGCGCGCATGGACCTGAAACAATTGCTCACCGAATCGAGCGCAATGCCTGCAGCATATTTCAAAGGCTTGAACTTCCTCATCAAGGAACAGCACGACAAAGCCATCGAAGCCTTCATCGAAGCAGTCAAGATCAACTCCGAATCGCTGGAGCTGCATTTTGCGCTGGGCAGCCTTTTCCGACTGCGCGGCGAGATCGACCGCGCGATCCACTTGCATAACAATCTGCTCGAGCGTCCGCAGCTTTCCGATGTCCAGCGCTTCGCCATCATGGCCGAACTGGCGCAGGATTACCTGAAAGCCGGCCTGTTCGACCGCGCGGAAGAGCTTTTCCGTGCACTCTGCGCGTCGCCGACTTATCACCAGCCTGCATTACGCTCTTTACTGGACATCTATATTCGCGAACGTGACTGGACTCGCGCCATTGAGACCGCGGCCGAACTTGAGCGCGCATCAGGCGTTCGCTTTCACAAGGAAATCGCGCAATTCCACTGCGAATTGGCCGTTGAAGCCGCCGCGGCAGTTGGCGTAGAGCAAGCAAAAAAACATTTGGTGGAAGCCTTGGCAGCCAACTCCGAATGCGTGCGTGCCACCATCATGCTCGGTGACATGGAGGCGGCGGCTGGCGCCCGGCTGGAGGCTATCGCCATCTGGAAGCGCGTCGAACAGCAGAGACCGCAATACCTTGGCCTTGTCGCTTCGCGCCTGCTCGAGAACTATACGGCTCAGGACAAAACCAGCGAAGGGCTGGAACTGCTCAAGATGTGGATGGAAAAATACAGCCTGCCTTCCATCCTCAATATCATTTATGAAGCGACGCTGAAGCACGAAGGCGCGGATGCCGCCGCCAAACTGGCCCGTACCGAGTTGATCCGCAAGCCTAGCTTGAACATTCTGGACCGCCTGCTGCAAGCGCGTGAGATTGAAAAGAGCGGCGAAGAAAGTGACGTCGGCCTGATCAAGAATACCGTCCACCACTTCCTCGGCAATACCCGCAGCTATTGCTGCAGCCAGTGCGGCTTCCGTGCCCGCCAATACTATTGGCAATGCCCCGGTTGCAACCACTGGGAAAGCTTTCCGCCGGAACCCAAGGAGCAACCGCTGCGATGACCGCACAGAATCACGATCCGAAAATTGTCGTCGCGCTCGATTTCGCTGAAGCGAAACAGGCGCTGGCTTTCGTCGACCGCCTCGACCCTGCCTTATGCCGGGTGAAAGTCGGCAAGGAGCTGTTCACTGCAGAAGGCCCGCACCTGGTTGAACAGCTGGTGGGTAAGGATTACGGCGTATTCCTCGACCTCAAGTTTCATGACATTCCCAATACGGTCGCCAAGGCCTGTGAGGCTGCGGCCAAACTAGGTGTGTGGATGTTGAACGTGCATGCTTCGGGCGGCCGGGCAATGATGGAAGCCGCTCGCAATGCCGTGGACAAGTCCACTCACTCGCCACTGCTGATTGCCGTGACTGTACTTACCAGCATGGACCAGGCCGCACTGAATGAAGTTGGCGTTAGCGGAGAACTGCAGGATCAGGTGTTGCGGTTGGCCTTGCTAACCGAACAATCCGGTCTGGATGGTGTGGTCTGCTCGGCGCAGGAAGCCCCCATGCTGCGCAGCAAAGTTGCACCGGACTTTTGCCTGGTCACGCCGGGAATTCGCCCCGCCACCGCCAGCAAGGATGACCAGTCCCGCATCGTCACTCCGGCCGATGCACTGCGGCAGGGATCGAGCTATCTAGTGATCGGACGACCGATCACGCAGGCCCCCGATCCGATAGAGGCGCTACAAGCCATTCATGCGGAAATTTCCTCGCTGTAATACCCGACCCGCAAATACCCATACAGCATAGGGGCCTGTAAATATAATTGAAACGGGCGCTTGGCACTTGCCTGCGTTTCCTTTTCGATAATTTCACAGGAGAAAAATATGAAGAAACTCTTGATGGTATTTGCGCTTGCGTTCGCATGTTCGCTGCCGGCGCATGCCGCAGTCGATCTTAATGCTGCAACTCAGGCCGAACTTGAAACGGTAGATGGCATCGGCCCCAAAAAGGCTCAGGCAATCATCGACTTTCGCAAAAAGAACGGCCCATTCAAATCCGTTGACGATCTGGACAAGGTGCCTGGCTTTGGCAAGAAAACCGTGGACAGCGTTAAAAAGAACATTACCGTAGGAAACGCCAAAGCCGCCAGCAGCGGAAAAGCTGAAGTCGCCAAGGCAGCCAAAGAAAAACCCGTGAAGTAACCTTCCCTCAGCAATAAAAAAGCCCCGCTTGGCGGGGCTTTTTTACAAGCTTGAATCAATCGTCGTGCTTGCTGTGACCAGGATTGTGCTTGTTCTTTTTATGGCCATACGCATTTCCATGCTTTTTCTTGTGGTGATGGTGGTCATCATCATCTTCCACCATAATCACTTTGGTCGTCGTTGCTACCGGAATGGCAGCCACGGTTTTGACGGCCGGGGGATTGCTTTCGCCCACAGTCTTGCCGACGGCGGAACCCGCCGCGCCGCCCACACCGGCCCCGACGACAGCACCGGTCTTGCCGCCTACCGACTGGCCAACTGCGGCACCGGCAGCTCCACCCACGGCACCACCCACAACAGCGCCGGTTTTGCCTTCACCTTGGGTGGTTACAGCCGCACCGACGCCACCGCCAACCGCACCGCCGACGACCGCACCGGTTTTACCACCAACGGCCTGGCCGATTGCGGTACCTGCCGCAGCGCCTACACCGCCGCCGACAGCGGTCTTGACGGTGCTATCTTCGGCCATTGCATGGCCGGCTGCCAATGAAAGAGACAGAACAAGCGTTGAAAATTTCATATGAACCTTTGATATTTTTGAGAATGTTTACTTAACGCGCATTCCTGGCTGCGCACCGGCATCGGGAGACAAAATATACGGCCCGCCGCGCTCATCGCTGGCTGCCAGCACCATGCCTTCGGACATGCCGAACTTCATTTTACGTGGAGCCAGATTGGCAACCATGACCGTCAGTCGGCCGACGAGCGTCGTCGGATCATAGGCCGACTTGATGCCGGCGAATACTTGGCGTGGCTTGTCCTCGCCGATGTCCAGAGACAGGCGCAACAGCTTTTCGGCACCCTCGACGTGCCCTGCATCAACGATCTTGGCGATGCGGAGATCGACCTTGGCGAAATCGTCGATGGAGATGTAATTTTCATCTCCGCTGGCAACTTCCGCAGCAGCGGGAGCACTCTTCGCTGTCTCCGCCTTGGCGGGTGCGGCTTGAGTAGATGGAGTAACTTGCAAGGATTCTTTATTGGCTTCGACCATGGCTTCTATCTGTTTCGGATCAATACGGGTGACGAGATGCTGATAAGTTTCGATGGCATGCCCATCAGGCAGACCATTCTTGACGCTATCCCAATCCAAAGGAGCAATCTTCAGGAAAGCTTCGATGGAAACAGCCAGTTTGGGAAGCACCGGCTTGAGGTATAGCGTAAGCAAGCGGAACATTTCCAGCGCGTCGGAGCAGACCGTATGCAGCGCGACTTCCTGGCCTTCTTTCTTTGCCATATCCCATGGAGCCGCTTCGGCGACATAGGCATTGGCCTTGTCCGCCAACGCCATGATTTCGCGCAACGCACGACCATAATCGCGGGCCGCATAGCTTTCGGCGATGGATGCGGCGGCGGCACGCATTTCGGCGATCACTTGGGTATTCGAAGCCGCACGCACCTTGCCGTCGAAACGCTTGGCGATGAAGCCGGCAGTGCGGCTGGCGATGTTGATGTACTTGCCCACCAGATCGGAATTCACGCGCGCGACGAAGTCCTCCAGATTGAGGTCGATGTCCTCCATCGTGCCGTTCAGCTTGGCGGCGTAGTAGTAACGCAGGTACTCCGGGTTTTTCACATAGTCGAGATAGCTGCGCGCGGTAATGAACGTGCCGCGCGATTTCGACATCTTTTCGCCATTCACCGTCAGGAAGCCGTGTGCATAGATTTGCGTCGGCTTGCGGTAGCCGGAGTATTCCAGTGTCGCCGGCCAGAACAGCGCATGGAAATAGAGGATGTCCTTGCCGATGAAGTGATACAACTCGGTGGTGCTGTCCTTCTTCCAGTATTCGTCGAAATCCAGCCCTGCTTTTTGATTACCGTCAGCTAATTGCTGACTCTTGGCGCACAGGTTCTTGAAACTCGCCATGTAGCCGATGGGCGCGTCCAGCCACACATAGAAATACTTGCCCGGCGCATCGGGAATCTCAAAGCCGAAATACGGCGCGTCGCGCGAAATATCCCAATCCGATAAGCCCGAAGAAAACCACTCGCCCATCTTGTTGGCGGCTTCGGCCTGCAGGGTGCCGGAACGGGTCCACTCCTTGAGGAAGGGTTCGCATTCGGACAGCTTGAAGAAGTAGTGCTCAGTTTCCTTGCGCACCGGAGTCGCGCCGGACACCGCGGAGAACGGGTTGATCAGCTCGGTCGGGCTGTACGTCGCACCGCACACTTCGCAGGAGTCGCCGTACTGATCCTTGGCATGGCACTTGGGACACTCGCCCTTGATGAAGCGATCTGGCAGGAACATGTTCTTGACCGGATCAAAGTATTGCTCGATGGTTCTGGTCGCAATCTTGCCGTTGGCCTTGAGCGCCTTGTAAATGCCTTGCGCCAGTTCCTTGTTTTCGGGGGAGTTGGTCGAATGGTAGTTATCGAACTCCACCAGGAATTCCGCGAAGTCTGCCGCATGTTCGGCATGAACTTTGTCGATCAGCGCTTCGGGAGTGATACCTTCTTTCTCCGCACGCAGCATGATGGGCGTGCCGTGCGTGTCGTCGGCGCAGACGTAATGCACCTCGTTTCCCTGCATCTTCTGGAAGCGCACCCAGACGTCCGTCTGGATGTATTCCACCAGGTGGCCCAGGTGAATGCTGCCGTTGGCGTAAGGCAAAGCGGAGGTAACGAGAATTTTGCGGGTCATGTACGGAGATTAAATACTTGTGAAAGATGGGCATTTTAGCAAATGACGTGCACCTTCACATGCGATAAAATTTATAGTTGATCCCATTAGTCAGGAATTCCCCCTCCATCATGTCCCTCTCCGAACTTCAAGTGCAGACAGCGCTCAAGGAAATCACCGACCCTAACACTGGTAAGGATTTCATTACCACGAAATCCGCACGCAATATCCGCATCGACGGCAACAGCGTCGCGCTCGACATTGTGCTCGGCTACCCGGCCAAAACCGTCGCCGCCGACATCCAAAAAATGGTGACCGATAAACTGAAAACCCTGCCGGGAATCAGCAGCGTTTTCGTCAACGTCACCAGCAAAATCGTACCGCACAGCGTGCAGCGCGGCGTGCAACTGATCCCGGGCGTAAAGAACATCATCGCCGTCGCTTCCGGCAAGGGCGGCGTCGGCAAGTCCACCACCGCCGTCAATCTGGCGCTGGCGCTGGCGGCTGAAGGTGCACAGGTCGGCATACTCGACGCCGACATCTACGGCCCTTCGCAGCCGCAGATGCTGGGCATCACCGCCCGCCCGGAAAGCACGGACGGCAAGAGCATGGAGCCGCTGGAGCGTTACGGCATCCAGGCAATGTCGATCGGTTTCCTGATCGACATGGACACGCCCATGGTATGGCGCGGTCCGATGGTTACCGGCGCACTGGAACAATTGCTGCGCGAAACCAACTGGAATAACCTGGATTACCTGGTCATCGACCTGCCGCCGGGTACCGGCGACATCCAGCTCACGTTGTCGCAAAAAGTGCCGGTCACCGGCGCCGTCATCGTCACCACGCCGCAGGACATCGCGCTGCTGGACGCGCGCAAAGGGCTCAAGATGTTCGAAAAGGTGGGTGTTCCCATCGTCGGCATCGTCGAAAACATGAGCACCCACATCTGCTCCAAGTGCGGCCATGAGGAACACATCTTCGGTGCCGGCGGCGGCGCACAGATGTGCAAGGACTATAACGTCGAGTTGTTGGGCTCACTGCCGCTGGATATCAAGATCCGCGAACAGACCGACGGCGGCATGCCGACCGTGGTGGCCGAACCCGACAGCAAGATCGCCGGCGTCTATCGCCAAATCGCACGTCGTACAGCAGTCAAGCTGTCCGAATTCGGGTTGGACCACAGCAGCAAGTTCCCCAACATCGTGATTCAGAATACCTGACCCCCTCGGGCGCGCTCTGATTCAAGGGGGCGCCCGAAATCCTTTTGCCATCAGCCTGAAACGCACGTTTACCGCACGGATGCGGTAAAATGCTTCCCTTTTAATTTGCGCGGCCAATGCCGCCAATGAAACGCGCCATGAATACTCCGCACAAACCGGCCACGGACGATGTTCGCGTCAAGGAAATCAAGGAAGTCGTTCCGCCTTCCCGCATCCTGGCGGAACTGGCTGCGACTAACGGCACCTCGGACAACATCGTTGCCACGCGCCACGACATCCACCGCATCCTGCACGGCGCGGATGACCGCCTGCTGGTCATCATCGGCCCTTGCTCGATTCACGATCACAAGGCAGCCATCGAATACGCAACCCGGTTGCTAGAGCAACGCAACCGTCTTTCTGCCGATCTGCTGATCGTGATGCGTGTCTATTTCGAAAAACCGCGGACCACCGTGGGCTGGAAAGGCCTGATCAACGACCCGCATCTCGACGGCAGCTTCAGCATCAACGAAGGCCTGCACCTGGCTCGCCAGATTCTGCTGGAGATCAACGAACTCGGCATGCCGGCCGGCACCGAATTCCTCGACGTGTTCACGCCGCAGTACACGGCCGACCTCGTTTCCTGGGGTGCCATCGGCGCACGCACCACGGAAAGCCAGGTTCATCGCGAACTGGCTTCCGGCCTGTCCTGCCCTGTCGGCTTCAAGAATGGTACCGACGGCAATATTCGCATCGCGGTGGACGCCATCAAGGCCGCGGCCTGTCCGCACCATTTTCTGGCCGTGACGAAAGCCGGTCATTCGGCCATCGTATCCACTGCCGGCAATGAGGATTGCCACGTGATCCTGCGTGGCGGCAAGCAGCCGAATTACGATGCCGCCAGCGTCGATGATGCATGCACGGAACTGGCCAAGGCCGGCCTGGCGCCGCGCGTGATGATCGACTGCTCGCACGCCAACAGCAGCAAGCAATACAAGCGTCAGAAAGATGTCGCGCAGGATGTCGCCGGGCAACTGGCTGCCGGCGATCAGCGTATTTTCGGCCTGATGGTGGAATCGCACCTGAACGAAGGCCGTCAGGAGCTGGAAAGCGGCTGCGAACTCGAGTACGGAAAATCCATCACCGACGCCTGTCTCGGCTGGCAAGACACTATTGACCTGCTGGATACGCTGGCACAGGGAGTACGTGCCCGCCGCAAGGTCTATGAAGAAAAGGAAGAGGATTAATTCCCGTAGCGCAGGCCTCCTTGCCTGCGCTACGGATGATCCTAAATTTCATACAAAATCGGCGACATGCGCCGTATAATGCCCCCTCATTTTCAGTCACTTAGCGCACACTTACGATGAGCATCAAATCCGACAAATGGATACGCCGCATGGCGGAACAACACGGCATGATCGATCCGTTCGAGCCGGGCCAGGTCAAGGAAACCAACGGCCACAAACTGGTGTCGTATGGAACTTCGAGCTATGGGTACGATATTCGCTGCTCCAGCGAGTTCAAGCTGTTCACTAATCTGAACAGCACCATCGTCGATCCAAAGAATTTCGACCCGAATTCGTTCGTCGAAGTGGATGCCGACTACTGCATCATTCCGCCCAACTCGTTTGCATTGGCGCGTACGGTGGAATATTTCCGTATTCCGCGCAACGTACTGACGATCTGCCTCGGTAAATCGACTTACGCGCGTTGCGGCATCATTGTCAACGTAACGCCGTTCGAACCGGAATGGGAAGGCTATGTCACCCTGGAGTTCAGCAACACTACACCGCTGCCGGCCAAGATTTACGCCAATGAAGGCTGCGCACAGGTACTGTTCTTCGAAGCGGATGATGATGACGTATGTGAGACTTCCTACAAGGATCGTGGCGGCAAATACCAGGGCCAGCATGGCGTGACGCTGCCCAAGATCTGAGGCTATGCAACCGAATATCGAAAAAATCGTCTGGCGCGGCCCCAAGGGCGAAGTGATCGCCTGCACCGAAAAGAACAAGGTGATGCGCGAAAACCTGGAAGAACTGCGTCAGATGGCGCAGGACGCGCTGGAAGACGCCGTACTGATGGGCTGCGACGAAGAACAAGTACGCAATGCGCTGGCCGAGCTGATGCTTGGCCTGATCAACCCCTACCCCCCTCGCGAATAGCGCGCGCATTCTTTGCTAGCGCCTTCTTTTTTCACATCCTCTTTTGCGTGAGGAAATGCCATGAAATTCCGTTTTCCCGTCGTCATCATTGACGAAGACTTCCGCTCCGAGAACACCTCGGGCCTGGGTATCCGCGTATTGGCCAAGGCCATCGAGGACGAAGGCTTCGAGGTGCTCGGCGTCACCAGCTTTGTCGATATGGCTTCGTTCGCGCAGCAGCAAAGCCGTGCTTCGGCCTTTATTTTGTCGATAGACGATGAGGAATTCGCGGAGGAATCACAGGATGCGCTGGACCGCCTGCGCGCCTTCGTGGACGAGATCCGTTTCCGCAATGAGGAAATCCCGATTTTCCTGCATGGCGAAACCCGGACGTCGCGCCATATTCCGAACGAAATCCTGCGCGAGTTGAACGGCTTCATCCACATGTACGAGGATACGCCGGAGTTCATCGCCCGCTACATCGTACGCGAAGCGCGCACTTACCTCGACTCGCTGCCGCCGCCGTTCTTCCGCGCGCTGACGCATTACGCGGCCGACGGTTCCTATTCCTGGCACTGCCCCGGGCACTCCGGCGGCGTCGCTTTCCTCAAGTCGCCTGTGGGACAGATGTTCCACCAGTTCTTCGGCGAAAACATGTTGCGCGCCGATGTCTGCAACGCAGTCGACGAACTCGGCCAACTGCTCGACCACACCGGTCCGGTCGCTGCTTCGGAGCGCAACGCGGCGCGCATTTTCAATTGCGACCACCTGTTTTTCGTGACCAACGGCACATCGACATCCAACAAGATCGTCTGGCACTCCACCGTGGCGCCCGGCGACATCGTGGTGGTGGACCGCAACTGCCATAAATCCATCCTGCACTCGATCATGATGACCGGTGCGATTCCCGTCTTCCTGATGCCGACACGCAATCACTTCGGCATCATCGGCCCGATCCCCCTTGAAGAATTCAAGCCGGAAAACATCCGCAAGAAAATCGAGGCCAACCCGTTTGCCCGCGGCGTGCAGGGCAAACCGCGCGTGCTGACGATTACGCAAAGCACTTACGACGGCATCCTATATAACGTCGACACCATCAAGCAGATGCTGGACGGCGAAATCGACACGCTGCATTTCGATGAAGCCTGGTTGCCGCATGCAACTTTCCACGACTTCTATCGCAGCATGCACGCCATCGGCAAGGACAGGCCGCGCTGCGAAACTTCGATGCTGTTTTCGACGCAATCCACGCATAAATTGCTGGCCGGGCTTTCCCAGGCATCGCAGATCCTGGTGCAGGATGCTACCGACAACAAGCTTGATCGCGACGTGTTCAACGAAGCCTATTTGATGCACACCTCGACCAGCCCGCAATATTCGATCATTGCCTCCTGCGACGTCGCCGCGGCGATGATGGAGCCGCCAGGCGGCACCGCACTGGTCGAGGAATCGATCATGGAAGCACTGGATTTCCGCCGCGCGATGCGCAAGGTGGATGCCGAATGGGGTTCCGACTGGTGGTTCAAGGTCTGGGGGCCGGATTACCTGGCCGAAGAAGGCATCGGCGAACGCGAAGACTGGATGCTGCGCGACTCCGAGCGCTGGCACGGTTTCAGCAACCTCGCTACCGGCTTCAACATGCTGGATCCGATCAAGGCCACCGTCATTACGCCGGGGCTGGACATGGACGGCGACTTTTCCGACGATTTCGGCATTCCGGCGGCCATTGTCACCAAGTACCTCGCGGAACACGGCGTCATCGTCGAAAAGACCGGCCTGTACTCGTTCTTCATCATGTTTACCATCGGCATCACCAAGGGCCGCTGGAACACGCTGGTGACCGCGCTGCAGCAATTCAAGGACGATTACGACAAGAACCAGCCGCTATGGCGCGTATTGCCCGAATTCGTCATCAAGCAACCGCGTTACGAAAAAATTGGCCTGCGCGAGTTGTGTGCGCAGATCCATGGCATTTACAAGGCCAACGACGTCGCCCGCCTCACGACGGAAATGTATCTTTCGAACATGATTCCGGCGATGAAGCCGGCGGACGCCTTTGCCAAGATGGCGCACAAGGAAATCGAGCGCATCGAGATCGACGAGCTGGAAAACCGTGTTACCAGCGTGCTGCTGACGCCTTATCCGCCGGGCATCCCGCTGCTCATCCCGGGCGAGCGATTCAACCGCACCATCGTGCGCTACCTGCAGTTCGCGCGTGAATTCAACGAGCGCTTCCCTGGCTTCGAGACCGACATTCACGGCCTGGTGAAGGAAGTTGGCGAGAATGGCAAGGTAAGATACTACGTGGACTGCGTCGCCGGCTAAACGCTGGCGGCCTGTCGTTCGTATACCACAAAGCTGTAAGCCAGGCCTTCGGGGCTGACGTGCCGCTCGCGCGTCAGCTCGCGCCAGGCACTTTGATCATACTCAGGGAAGTATGCATCGGCCGCGTACTCGCCGCTGATCTCCGTCAAATATAGCCGGTCGGCTTTGATCAGCGCTTCGCGATATAACTCTGCCCCTCCGATCACGAAGATTTCCTCATCGCTTCCGCATTGTGAAATAGCCGACTCCAGCGACCCCGCCGTAATCGCGCCCTCGACACAATAGTCCGTTTGGCGACTGACAATGACCGTCATCCGGCCCGGAAGCAACCTTCCTAGCGACTCATAGGTCTTACGTCCCATGATAATATGGTGGCCCATCGTGAGGCTGCGAAAACGCTTGAGATCTTCAGGCAAATGCCAGGGTAAGGCATTATCGAGACCGATTGCCTTGTTGTCGGCAACGGCAGCTATCACTGATACACAGGACATAATATTGCTCACCAATTGAATGCCTGAAATTATAAGCTCCCCACACCCACAATGAAGCGCTTACGAATCTTCTACCCAAATTCTTTTCTCAAGCTGCTCTCGATCGGTTTCATATTGACGATCCTGCCGCTGCTGTTTGCCTTTGCCAATGCCGCACTTTACCTCGACCGCCTCGCAGACCAGAGCTACAAAACCGTACACCGGGCAGTTGAAGCAACACGCGCCAGCCGGGTCCTGACCGAGCAATTGACGATCATCGAACGGGGCACCCGCCAATACCTGGTCCTCGGCGACGAAGCCTTGCTGGACAGTTATCGCGGCGCGCACGAAAAATTCGAAACCACCGTAGATGAGTTGGCAAAGCTTCCGCTCGACAGCACGCTCCGGCGCCAGTTGGAAGAATTAAGCCGGCGCGAAATTGCGCTGTTCAATAACGTCATGAGCGGCAATGCGCAAAACGACATGCAAGCCATCGTGACCGAGTTCTTCCATCTTTCCGAACTCGCCAAATCGATATTGAGCGCCAACAACCGCCTGATCGACCGCGAATCCTCGGTACTGGTAGCGACAGCGGAGCGTGCCCAGCATATGCTGCTTTGGCAGACCCTGCCGCTGGTCCCGATCGCGCTGCTGGTCGCAGTCGCGATTACATTTCTGCTGACACGACCGATACGCCGCATGGATGTCGCCATCCGCAGGCTGGGCCGAGGTGAGTATAACGACCCGATCTCCATCGACGGCCCACGCGATTTAAGAAGATTGGGTGAACGTTTGGAGTGGTTACGCATCCAATTGTGCGACCTGGAAGAACAGAAAAAAAGATTCCTGCGCAATGTTTCCCACGAATTGAAAACACCGCTGACTTCTATCCGCGAGGGCAGCGAATTATTAACCGAAGAAGTCGGTGGCATGCTTTCGCCGCAACAGCGCGAAATCGCCGCGATTCTTCATGAGAACAGCTTACGACTGCAAAAGATGATCGAGAATCTCCTGTACTACACTGCGGTTCAATTCCAGAAACCCATACTCCATTTAGAAAGAGTTGAACTCAAGCCACTGATTGAAGAGGCAATTTCCTCCTACACATTGACCATCGACGCAAAAAATCTCAGTATTGTGCTCGCGCTTATTGATCTTTCACTGGAAGGTGACCGAGAGCAATTACTAACCGTGATCGACAATCTTATTTCAAATGCCATTAAATACACTCCCCGCGGCGGCAGCATTACCGTACGCCTGGCGCGCGAAAACGATAAGGCCCTGGTTGAAGTTTCCGACAGCGGTCCGGGCATTGCGCCGGCCGATCGTGCACGCCTTTTCGAACCGTTTTACCGCGGCAGCGGCAATGTAGACAGCCATGTCAGCGGCAGCGGCCTTGGTCTATCCATTGCACGCGAATATATAGACGCCCATGCCGGCGAAGTGACTCTAATGCCATCGGAAAAAGGCGCTTGCTTCAGAGTCACCCTCCCCTTCTTACAGCCGGCAGCATCATGAAAATCTCTTTTTGGTCCATTTGTTGCCTGATCTTTTTCCTTACGGGCTGCGCTCCCTTGCCGCCCAAAACCGTAAATACGCCAACACCCATCATAGTCGTACGTGCGGACAATGAAATACTGGCTTATGCCTTGAGTTATGGAGCACTGCCCGCCGAAGAGCAGCGTAAGGAATTTGCACTTGTCATGCAGGCGCTCAATAAGGACAAGAAAAACATGACTAACCGAATGAAAGCAGCGCTGGTCCTGTCATTGCCCGCCAGTCGCCAGCGCGACAACGCACGCGCGCTGGCATTACTGGATGAAATCCAGCGAGATGGCGATGCTGATCCTGATACGAAAGCGATTTCCGCATTGCTGAAGGAATATGTAAGCGAACGACAGAAACTGGAAGAGAACGCAGCAAAACTCGGCGCCAAGCACAATGAGGATCTAAAACGCCTGGAAGCCTTGCAACTCAAGGCAGATGGACTACAGCAAAAGGCCGATGGCCTGCAGCAGAAACTGGACGACTTGAAGAAAATCGAAAAAGCACTGACGAATCGCGATCAGGTAAAACAGAAATGAACGAAACCATACACAAGATATTGATCGTTGACGATGATGCTGACATCGTCAGACTCATTTCCATGCGTCTGCAGGCCGCGAATTACCAGGTAGAAACAGCCTCCAGCGCCGAGGAGGCTCTCGCGTTGTCATCGGCCAGCAAGCCGCAACTGGTCATTACCGATTTGCGCATGCCCGGTATGGATGGCCTCGCCCTGTTCGATACGCTGCATCGTACCGACCCCGGTTTACCGGTAATCATCCTCACTGCGCACGGTTCCATTCCGGATGCGGTCGAAGCCACTCGACGCGGCGTTTTCGGATTTCTTACCAAGCCGTTCGACAGCAAGGAGCTGTTACGCCAGGTCGCTGCGGCATTGCGTTTGTCGCAGCCGGAAATCAGCAATCCCATCGGCGACAGCGACGACTGGCGCAGCGAATTCATCAGCCGCAGTCCGTCCATCGAATCCATGCTCCAGCAGGCCAAGCTGGCGGCTGCCAGCGGTGCCAGCGTGATGATTCGCGGCGACAGTGGTACCGGCAAGGAACTACTGGCGCAAGCCATCCATAAAGCCAGCCCTCGGCACGACAAGCCTTTTGTCGCCATCAATTGCGGTGCCATTCCAGAGCCGCTGCTGGAATCCGAATTATTCGGCCATACCAAGGGGGCTTTCACCGGCGCCACGCGGGATCACAAGGGACTTTTTCAGGCTGCCGAAGGCGGAACGCTATTTCTCGATGAAATCGGCGACATGCCGCTGACATTGCAGGTAAAGCTGCTCCGTGCACTACAGGAAAGAACCGTGCGCCCGGTGGGCGCCACTGCCAGCATTCCTGTAAACGTTCGCATCATTTCGGCGACCCATCGCGATCTGGCCGACGAAATGAAAACCGGACGTTTCCGGGAGGATCTTTATTACCGGATCAACGTTGTCGGACTGGAAATCCCTCCGTTATCAGCCAGACGTGAAGACATTCCGCCGCTGGCGGGGCATTTCCTGACTACCATCAGCAACAAATACGATAAATCCGTGAATGGATTTTCGCCAGAGGCAATGGAGTTGCTGCTCAGCGCGCCTTGGCCTGGCAATGTTCGGCAACTGCAGAATATCGTGGAGCAAACCGTTGTGCTGTGTACGACGCCGCTTATACCGGCCACCCTGGTGCAAAAGGCCTTGCGCGATGATGTAGGCGGTATTCTGCCTTTTGAAACAGCACGCCGTAATTTTGAGCGCGATTACCTCGCTCGCCTGCTCAAGGCTACCAATGGCAACGTCACGCAGGCTGCACGGCTCGCACAACGTAATCGCACGGAATTTTACAAACTACTGGATCGCCATCAGCTCACCCCCGCTTTATTCAAAAACGAAGAGTAGGCAAACGTCTCCTTTTGGAGACAATTAAATCCTTTTGTTTTCAGTTAGATAGATAAACATCCATATCAGTGTCTCCTTCCGGAGACACTTTTCCAGCCTTACTTTTTAGCATATCAATGCTAAGTCATTGTTAAAAATCATAAATATTCACCTGGCACATCATTTGCTGTAATTAGTTCAACTATTACTGGCAGGAATAACGATGAATAAAGACAGTCAGCGATCCAAACGTTTTCGAGAGGCCCTCACCCCTTTGCTTGTCCTCACGCTTGCAAGCGCTGCAAGCCATGCGTTCGCCATGGGCACCGAGGAAGATCAGGTGCAGACGCCCCTATTCTCGGAATTCAAAAAGCTGGACAGGAATAGTGACGGAAAACTTACCCGCGAAGAAGGTGTGCGGGATACCGATATCGGCCCGAATTTCGACAAGGCCGACAAAGATAAAAATGACACTCTGAGTGCTGAAGAATACAGCGATTACAAGAGCGGCTTGCAACAGGCAAGAGTCGAGTCTTTCCTCGATGACAGTTCTGTCACAGCCAAGGTAAAAGCCGAATTGTTAAAGGATGAAGGAGTGAAGTCCCTCGCCATAAAGGTACAGACGCACCATGGCCAGGTGATTTTAAGTGGTTTTGTCGACACCGAAGCGCAAGCGCGCCGTGCTGTTGAAATTGCCAACGGCGTGCGGGGCGTTCTCTCGGTAAAGAACAGCTTGATCGTGAAAGGCTAAAAAATGGGCGCCTCTAAGAAATGGATACCCCCCCAAAGCTTTGAGGCTGACAAGACCAAGCAAAATGGCTTTGATTTATCGAGCCTCAGCAATATCGAGTATGAAAATCATCCGTTTCAGCCTTGTCCGCTGGCAAGCCGGAATGAGTCTGAGCGTTGCAACACTGCGAATGCGAAAGCATCCGCAAGGATGACGGATTTACATAGAGATTTAAGGCAATTTGATCGCGACAATTCGCGACGAATATTGGCCCATTAAAGCGGCCTCCCAGCTTCACCCCGCACATATAAGAAAGGGAGAAATCATGAACATGCACAAACAGCGCAGCATTGGCTCGGTGGCTAAAAGCGCCATGACTGTGGTCGGGTTGGTTGCACTCAGCGGCTGGCTTCCAATGGCTCATGCCCAAAACATGCAATTTGCTCAAAAGACACTTGGAAGCTCATTGGGGGAGGCGGAAAGCACGCCCAGCACTCAATTCAGGTCAACGATCATCGATCCATCGCGCCCGGGAAAATCGATGATGCCAAAAGGTAATACCACCTTGCGCGTCATTCCTATCAGTAACCCTGAAGAGCTTGCCAGTCAGCAGCGTTCCTGCACCATCTGTGGAACTGTTGAGTCGATTAGCATGATGTTGAATGACCGTCAAAACCCCGACGTCGAACAAGAAAATGCAGTGGGAGACATCTCCAAAATAAAAGCAAAAGGGAAAAGCAACCTTCTGCTGACCCGGAACGGCTTTCCCAAGCCGATTGATGCCGGAGACATCCTGGCAAGGCAAGCGAATAAAACTCCCACCATGTACGAAATCAAGATTCGCATGAACAACGGGACTTTTCGCATCGTGACCGATACCAGAGAGCCTGATTACACCGTCGGTGATTACGTCAGGGTCATCAGCGGGGCAGTCACTGCAGCCTGACGTCCTTTAAGCAATATCTCTCTTCCCCCTCTTCCAGGCGGGCCGTCTTCCAACCCCGGGCGGTTCGCTTTTTTTTGCCTGTTACTTTC
>CAMLME010000017.1 GCA_946481235.1 uncultured Methylobacillus sp.
ACCACGCCGGAGCCGACCTGGAACTTCCACAACTCCTTGCCGGTGTTGGCGTCGAGTGCCTTGAACCAGCGATCCAGCGTGCCGTAGAACACCAGGTTGGTGGAGGTGGCCAATACGCCGCCCCAGGCAGAGAACTTTTCCTTGTTGTACCAGACAGATTTGCCCTTGAGACCATCCCAGGCCATGAAGCCGCCCATTACGCCTTCCGGGCCGGCGAACATGGTCAGCGTCGAGCCCACCCACGGCTGGCCTGCAACGTATTTGGACTCGACCGGTTCATACGTCATGCACACATGGTTGAGCGGAACGTAAAACAGACCGGTCTTCGGCGAGAAGGCCGCAGGCTGTTCATCCTTGACGCCCAGTGCGGACGGGCAGATGCCTTGCGCGTTGTAGTCCTGGTGCGTGGAGTATTTGGGGTCCTTGTTAGGTACGCCGGACTTCAGGTTGATGGAAGTTGCCCAGTTGACGAACGGACGCATTTTTTCGGCGACGAGCAGGTTGCCGTTGGTGCGATCGAATGTGTAGGCGAAACCGTTGCGGTCGAAGTGCGAAGCGAGCTTTTTGCCCTTGGCATCCCACAGGATGACTTCATTCATGCCGTCGTAGTCCCACTCGTCATGCGGTGTCATCTGGTAGCCCCAGCGCGCCATGCCGGTATCCACGTCACGTGCGAAAATGGTCATCGACCACTTGTTGTCGCCGGGGCGCACGTCCGGATTCCAGGTGCCAGGATTACCGGTGCCGTAATACACAAGGTTCAAAGCAGGGTCATAGGAATACCAGCCCCAGGTGGCGCCGCCGCCATTCTGCCAGCCGTCCTTGCGGGCTTGCGGCTTGAGCCAGGTCTTAACACCGAGGTCGCTTTCCGGATACTTCAGTTGTTCCTTGGTCAGCGCCTTGAACGAGCCGCCCAGCTTGTTGCCGCCGTTTACATCTTCATACAGGGACAGTGCGCTGTAATGCGGGTTTTCCTTGTTGAAGTCCTTGCCGATCAGCACTTCGCTGTCCGGACCGGAACTGTATGCACGCCAGGCCAATGAACCGTCCTTGATGTTGTAGGCCGAAAGGTAGCAGCGCACGCCGTATTCGCCGCCGGAACAACCGGTGACGACCTTGTCCTTGATGATGTGCGGTGCGCTGGTGGTTGAAGCACCTTCCTTGGTGTTCACGACGGTCACGTCCCAGATTTTTGCGCCGGTCTTGGCGTCAAGCGCGACCAGCACGCCGTCATTCTGTTGCAGGAAGATTTTGCCGTCGCCGTATCCCAGGCCGCGGTTGACGTTGTCGCAGCAGAGCAGCGACTGCACCGACGGATCCTGCTTGGGGAAGTACGACCACATGATCTTCTGGTTGTCGCTGAGGTCCAGTGCGTAGACGTTGTTGGGGAACGCGGTGTGGATGTACATGGTGTTGCCGATGACCAGCGGCGCGCCTTCGTGGCCGCGGTTGACGCCGGTGGCAAAGGTCCAGGCCAGCTTCAGCGACTTGACGTTGCCCTTGTTGATCTGGGAAAGACGGCTGTAGCCGGTGTTGGCGAAGTCCTTGCGGGGGTGCGCCCATTGGTTGTCGTCCTGCATGAGCTTTGTCAGCTCGTCGCTCGCCAATGCCGGCAGGCTAAGCAGGCCAAGCATGGTGGTACCGAGAGCCAGTTTCAACGGTTGAAATTTCACGCTATTTCTCCAAAGACTAGTTTTATTGATGGCGAAATCAGATTCGCTTGTCGTGATATCGGCGATTGCCGTATCATCGACACAACTCATCTACGCAACTGGCGTGCCAGAGTGCGAAGATGCAGCAAGCGCATCACGGGAGGCGTTGTCCTGCAAGGCTTGGCCGCTGATCTCCGTATGCGTTCGAATAAAAATAATCGGGGAATGAAACGTTTCCCGTTGTCACGGAAATGCACAGGTGTCACCTGCGGGTGGCACAGTCAGCAACGATTTGAACAGGCCCCAGAGGACCCCGTCCATGCAAGATGATACGCAAGCGGTTTTGCGCGCCAGACAGGAATTCTTTTCCGCCGGCCGCGTGCAGCAAGGCGCCGTCGCCGAGGCGATAGAGCGCTCCTGGCGGAGATGTCTCGATAACGGCCTCGACACTTCGTCCCAGATCGTCAATGAGCTGATTACGCATGACGAACTCGCGCACAAGTGCGAAAAGAATGAGTTGCTGCTCTCCCATGCTCGCCCGGAAATGGCGACGCTGAACGAACAGATCTCGCATACGCGCAGCATGGTCATCCTCACCGACGACGAAGGCTTGATCCTGCACAGCCTGGGCGACGACAACTTCCTCAGCGCAGCACAGCGTATTGCCCTCAGTCCCGGCTGTTCGTGGCACGAAGACCAGCGCGGCACGAATGCCATCGGCACCGCACTTGTAGACAAGGCTCCCATGACGGTACAGGGCGCCGAACATTACATGGAACGGCATCACATCCTCAGCTGCTCGGCGGTCCCCATCTTCGGCGCGGCCAATGAACTGGTTGGTACCCTGGACGTTTCCAATGACTACCTGATGCCGCAACAGCACACCCTGGCGCTGGTCAAGATGGCGGCGCAAATGATCGAAAATCGTTTGTTCCGCGCCAGTTGCAAGGGCGAAGTCGCTTTGCATTTCCACGCCCGTCCGGAGTTCATCGGCACGTTGTGGGAGGGCATTGCAGTATTTTCCGGTGACGGCGCGCTGGTGGCCTTGAACCGCAGCGGGCAATTCCAGCTCGAGCTGGTTGGCTCGGCCAAGGGCGCCCATTTCGACAGCCTGTTTGACTTGTCGCTGAATGCAACGCTGGCCCGAGGGGCATCGGCAGAGCAATTGATCTTCCCGCTACGCCTCGCCAACGGTGCGCGCATTTACGCACGCATGGAAATCTCGCCGGAGCGGAGTTCCCTGGCCGCTCGCGCCGAATCTTATCCGGCACGTCAGAAACGCACCTCTGCTGCCAATTTCGACATGCTGGATAGCGGCGATCCACGCGTCGCGCGTGCCATTGCGCAAGTGAAGATGGTGCTGAAGCAGGAGATTCCCATCCTCATCGAAGGCGAAACCGGCGTCGGCAAGGAGTTGTTTGCGCGTGCCATTCACGATGCCAGCCGGCGCAGCGATGGCCCGTGGGTGGCCGTGAACTGCGCGGCGTTGCCGGAAGGCCTGATCGAGTCCGAACTGTTTGGATATGAAGAAGGCGCTTTCACCGGCGCGCGTCGCAAGGGCAGTCCGGGCAAGTTGGAGCAGGCGCATGGCGGTACGTTATTTCTGGATGAAATCGGTGATATGCCGCTGGCGTTGCAAGCTCGTTTGTTGCGTGTGCTGCAAGAGCGCAGCGTAACTCCGCTGGGTGGCAGCAAGGCCAAGGCCCTTGATTTCTCCCTAGTCAGCGCGACCAACCAGAAGCTGCGCGAGAAAGTCGAACGCGGCGAGTTTCGCAGCGACCTTTACTACCGCCTGAATGGCCTTTCCGTGACCCTGCCGCCGCTACGCCAGCGCACCGATTTGCCAGCGCTGCTGGATATGCTGCTGCAGATCGAACACGCGGAGCAGGCTGAATTCACGCCGGAAGTGATGCAGTTGTTCCAGACGCATCCTTGGCCGGGCAATATCCGTCAGTTGCATAACGTACTGCGCACTGCGCTGGCGCTTTCTTCCGGACAGCCGATCAGCGAGCTGCACCTGACGCAGGACTTCCTCGATGATCTGGAACGGTGTGCCGAGGAAGAGATCGAAGCCAGCACGCTCGATAGCATGGCCGACGATGCGATACGTGCAGCCTTGCGCAGCAACGACGGCAACGTCTCGGCAGCCGCGCGCCAGCTCGGCATCAGCCGCAATACGATGTACCGTAGAATGAAATCTCTGGGCTAAACGCCTTTCGCAAGTTTCAATCGCTGCATACAAGAGAGGCCCTCCCTTCCTCAGAGAAGGGAGGCGTCCTGATAAATTCCTAGGGTTTAAGCCGTGTTGCAATCATGAATAAAAGACGGTTGACTTGATAATTAAGAATCATTATCATTCGCATCATGATTAATTCGTCAGACAAGCCCGACACCATCGCCCACGCCGTTCAGGCAGGCGAGGGCATAGCCGCACGCAAGCGCATCAACAGCCGCGAGCTGTTCGGGCCGTTGCGCGAGCTGGTGATCGAGCATGTCGGCGAAGAGTACCGCTTGCGTATCACCAATCAGGGCAAGCTGATCCTCACCAAGTAAAAAAATCAACCGCACCTGCACGGGTGCGAGCCAGCCAGGCGCCTTTAGCGTAGTAGCCAGCCAGCATTATGAAATTCGCTTCAGCAAGCATTGCTGGAGTTGGCTGACTAAAGGGCATTATGAGCGCAAACAATCCATGCAATAAGACTGTGCTGGCCGGCGAAAGCGGTTGCAGGGTGGTCTATTGTCACGATTGCCATGTGGCGGAGCTCGAAGTGGGTTCCGTTAGCTTGCGACTCACGGATGATGCCTTCCGCAATCTTTCCAGCCTGATTGCGACTGCTGTCGGCAACCTGGACAGGGCGTCCCTGAACGATGGCGGGTTCTACGGACAGGATGGACGCCATGTCCACTAACACAGCCGTATCTTCTGGCGTCAACGTTGGAATGCCTGCCGAAAGCATGGCGCGCCTGGCTGCCATGCCCGATCTTCCTGGCATCCAGCTTCCTCGCATTGCACCCAAGTCGCTGGCATTGGTGGTCGCGCTGCATGTTGCGGTAATTGTCGTGCTGGCGAACCACCGCACGGAAGTGCCCGAGCCGCCGCGTCCCGTGATGGTCAGCCTGATTGCGCCGGAGCCTGCGCCGGAGGCCCCCAAGCCTGAAATCACACCTCCCAAGCCGCTGCCGGCGACGCCAAAACCGGTCAAGAAAAAAGCCGAACCCAAGCCTGTGAAGAAGCCTGAACCGGTCGTGCAACCCGAGCCGCAACTGGTGTCCTCGGCTCCCGAGAATACGCCTGCTCCCGCGGTCGAGCCGCCGGCACCTACGCCGCCTGCCCCCGCCCCTGAAGTTACGCCTCCGCCGCAGCCTGAGGTTGCCAAGGCGGCTCCTCCCGCGCCGGCGGAAGAAGACCCGCCTATCGATCCGCCGCTCTTCAATGCCGATTATCTCGACAACCCCGCTCCAGGTTATCCCTCGCTTTCACGGCGCCTGGGTGAAGAAGGGCGCGTCCTGCTGCGCGTGCACGTTGCGGCGGGCGGTGCTGCAAAGTCGGTAGTTCTGCATAAATCCAGCGGTCATTCGCGGCTGGATCAGGTCGCCCTCGATACCGTAAAGAGGTGGAAATTCGTACCCGCACGCCAGGGCGACAAGCCCGTGGACGCGTGGGTGATCGTACCGATTCAATTTAGCTTAAAGGGTTAGCCATGCAACAGACATTGGGATTCGCAAACTTTTTACAGACAGTCGACGGTGTCGGCATGTTTCTGCTGGTCGCGCTGGCGCTGTCGTCGATCGCCACGTGGTATCTGATCGTGACCAAGTCGATTGCCAACTGGCGCATGCGCCGCCATGCAAAGAGTTTTCTGGCAGCGTTCTGGGAAGCCCCTAACCTCGATGTTGTGGCCGAGCGCCTGAACGACGGCATGCCGCGCGACCCGTTCTCGCACCTGGCGCATCACGGTTTCCGCGCGATTGCGCAGCATGGATCCAAGACTGGTCAGCGCATGATCGAAGCCGGCTCGCAGGAAGAGTTCCTCACCCGTTCGCTGCGCCGCGCCATCGAGCAGGACACCGCGCGTCTTGAATCCGGCCTGACAGTGCTGGCCTCGGTAGGCTCTAGCGCACCTTTCGTTGGCTTGTTCGGCACCGTGTGGGGCGTTTATCACGCACTGGTCGGCATCGGCATGAGCGGCCAGAGCACGCTCGATAAAGTGGCAGGGCCGGTGGGCGAGGCGCTGATCATGACCGCGCTCGGTCTTGCGGTGGCGATCCCGGCGGTGCTGGCATACAACTTCTTCACCCGTTCCAACCGCATGGTGCTGTCCGAACTGGACTCCTTCGCGCATGACCTGTTTGCCTTCATGTCCACCGGCGCCCGTATGGCCGAGCCGGCAGTTGAAGGCAAGGTGACGCCGATTTCCAAGCGGAGCGCATGATGGCGTTCGGCGGATTCTCGAAAAACCAGGCCAGCCAGCCGATGGCGGAAATCAACATGATCCCGCTGATCGACGTGATGCTGGTGCTGCTGGTGATCTTCATCATCACCGCGCCCATGCTGAATCACGCGGTCAAGGTGGAGTTGCCCAAGGCCAGCTCGGCACCGGAAGAGCAGAAGCCGGACGTGATCCGGCTGACGATAGACGCTGCTGGTGCTGTTTACTGGAACGATCAGAAGCTCGAAGAAACCGAGTGGCGCACCCGCATGGCCGAAGCTTCCAAAAAACCGACGCAGCCTGAATTGCGCATACGCGCCGACGGCGCCAGCGCCTACCGCAACGTGGCGGGGGTGATGTCAGACGCGGCCAGTGCAGGATTAACCAAGATCGGATTTGTAACCGAGCCCAAGCTTTAATCATTACAACAGCTATCAAACATCAGCCAGCCAGCACGAGTTATTCATGCAAGCCAGCCGCAAAGACAACAAAGGGGAGTTCTTGCATGAAAGTAACATTTAAACTGCGGCCACACCACGCCGCATTGCTGCTGGCGATTGCCGCATGGCCAACTCAGGCAGCTGACGCCGCAAAAGCGGAAGAAGGCGCAACCGCAACAGGTGCTGAAACCACGTTGCCTGAAGTGAAAGTGCAGGCCGGCACTGAAAATGAAAGCCGCTACCAGCCGCTGACCACCAAGACCGCGGCCAAGATCGAAGCCGAGCTGCGCGATATTCCGCAGACCGTCAACGTAATTCCGGAGACATTGTTCCGCGACCAGGGCGCGCGCTCGATGAATGAAGTCCTGCGCAATGTGCCGGGCGTCGGTTTCAGCAATGGCGACGGCCAGCGCGACCAGGTGACCATTCGCGGATTCTCCGCGATTGCCGACCAGTTCATCGACGGCGTGCGCGACGATGCGCTGTATTTCCGCGAGTTGGCCAACATTGAGCAGGTCGAAGTGCTGAAAGGTCCGGCATCGGTGCTCTACGGGCGCGGCTCTTCCGGCGGCCTCATCAACCGCATCACCAAGAAGCCTACTGACGATCCATTTACCAATGTGACGACGACTGTCGGCTCGTGGGACATGAAGCGCGTCGAGGTGGATTCCAACCAGCCATTGGGCGAGGTCGCCGCGTTCCGCATCAATGCGGCCGTGGAAGATTCGGGTAGTTTCCGCGACCAGGGCTTTACCGAGCGCAATTTCATCGCGCCCTCGCTGCAACTGAATATCTCGGAAAAGACCAGGCTGCTGTTCCAGGTGGAAAACCTGGAAGACAAGCGTGTGACCGACTTCGGTGTGCCGGCGATCAACGGCCGCCCAGTGGATGTGGACCCGGAGACCTACTACGGTTCCAGCGATGCGCGCGACGACGATTACACCGAGACCGATATGCTGTCCGGTGCAGTGACGCTGGAACATGAGTTCAACAATGGCTGGAAACTGAAGAACACCTTCCGGGCCAGTGACTACGATCTCAATCGTAACAACACCGTGGTAACGTCGGTCAACACGACGACTCTGCTCGCCAATCGCCGTCACAGCTTCATCGACCGCCAGGAGCACGGCTACTTCAACCAGACCGACATCAGCACCAATGCGGATTGGTTGGGCATGAAGCATGCGTTGCTGTTCGGCATGGAGCTGGGCTACCAGGACAAGGATGCGCAGTCCGGCAGTTATGCCAATCCGGGTTCTGTAAGCCTGTACGATCCGCAGTCCAATGACAACACCGGCGCTAATCGCACGGTCACGGCCAGTACCCGTTCCCTGAGCCAGGTCGCCGGTTTCTATGTGCAGGATCTGATCACCCTGAATCCCGAGTGGAAGGCGCTGGTAGGTGTTCGGCATGACCGTTTCGATCAGACTACGGAAAATGTCCTGACCGATACCCGTTTCGGGCGTACCGATACCGAATTCAGTCCGCGTGCCGGGCTGGTCTATCAGCCGACACCCTGGGCCAGTGTTTACGCTTCGTATACGCAGTCGTTCCAGCCTTCGCAGGAAGTATTCGCGCTGGCTGCCAACAACACCGACATCGCGCCGGAAGAAACGACCAACTACGAAGTGGGAACCAAGCTGGATTTCCTCGGCGGCAATCTCTCCGCGATGGTTTCGCTGTTCCGTCTCGAGCGCACCAACATCAAGTCTGTCGATCCGACGGACACCACCAAGCTGATCCCGGTCGGTGAGCAGCGTACCGACGGCCTGGAGCTCTCTCTCAGTGGTCGCCCGGCGCATGGTTGGGATATCACCGCAGGCTATGCCTTCCTCGATGCTGAAATCACCAAGTCGCCAACGAGCGTCGGCGTGCCTATCAGCGCCACAGGGGCGTCCTATCTTGTTGCTATAGAAGGGAATCGTCCCAGCCTGACACCTCGCCACAGCGCCAATCTGTGGGTGACGCGTCGTTTCGACAACGGCTTTGGCCTCGGCGGCGGCGTGACTCTCATGGGTGAGCAGTTTGCATCGGTCAGCAATGAAGTGAAGCTGCCGGGATATGCCCGCGCGGACATGACTGCATTCTATGAAACCAAGAAGTACGAAGTACGCCTGCTGGTCAACAACATCTTCGATCGAGAGTATTTCGAATCCGCCCATGGTTCCGTCGATATCGACAACACCCCCGGCGCGCCGCGCAACGCGCAGTTGTCGCTCAAGCTGAAGTTCTAGGAGAACAATAATGAAAAAAATCATGCAAGTGCTAATCCTGCTGGGTATGGCGGCATCGTTGCCCGTGAAGGCGCATTACCTGTGGATCGAGCCGGCTGCGAATGGCGAGGCGCATCTGTGTTTCGGCGAATATGAAAACGCGTTGCGCGAAAAGTCGGGCGGGCGGCTGGATACGATTGCCATGCCCGAGGTGCAGGTTAACGATGACAAACGTACGGCTGTTGCAGTGCAGCGCAAAGACGATTACCTGGCGCTTACCGCCAAGGCCGGTCAGCCACTGATTGCTCAGGAAATCACGATGAAAGTGAAAGACCTGCGTAAAAACAACATCGGCATCGTCAAGCCGATGTATTACACGCGCCTTGCCACGGCGGACGTTGAAGGTGCATCCGCGCTGGCGCTGGATATTCAGCCGCTGGGCGAGGGAAGAATGCGCGTCAGCCTGCATGGCAAACCGTTGGCCAAGGCCAAGCTGAACGTCTTCGCCCCAAATCAATGGCTACGCGAATACGAAACCGACGCACAGGGCGAAACCACGGTCGAAACGCCATGGGCAGGGCTGTATGTGCTTGAAGTGGTACATGTGGAAGCGGAGAAGGGCGTTTACCAGGGCGATGCTTACGAGGGCATCCGCCATGTCGGCACGCTTAGCCTGATTCGATGAGGGCTGAGGCAGCGGCCCCGGCGCACGTCAGCCGGGCGAAATTCCTGCGCTGGCTGCGCCGCGTGCATGGCTGGCTGGGGTTGTGGGGCGCGGTACTGGGTTTGCTGTTCGGGGTGACAGGTTTTTTGCTTAACCATCGCGCCGTCATGAAGATCCCGGCATTGCAGATGGAGCAAAGCCAGTTCCAGATGGCGCTGCCCGCTACGGGTCCTGCGAATGCGCAAACCTTCGCGCTCTGGGTGCAGCAGCAGCTCAAGCTGCAGCAGTCGGCCTACAAGATCCATGACGAGCCGGCCAGGGCTATTCCCTGGGGTGACGGCAAGCTGATACAGCCCGCGCAATGGAAGGCGGATTTTCATACGCCGCAGCATTCATGGAGTGCCGAGTACTGGGTGGGCAACCGCTTTGTCAGCGTCAAGCAGCAGGATGTCAATGCCTGGGGCTTCCTGATGCGTATGCACAAAGGCGTCGGCATGAGCACTGGCTGGATACTGCTGGCCGACTCGCTGGCCGGCGCGATGCTGATCCTGTCGATTACCGGCGTGCTGTTGTGGACCAGGATGCGGGGCTCACGCCTGGCCCTGGCAGGACTGGTCGGGACGTCGTTGGGCCTGACAGTGTTATTCACCATGCAATCGCTTTAAACATCGGCCGCCTCGAGCGGCTACTTAAAAATTAAGCTAGCCAGCTTTCACGCCAGCCAGCCGATACGAAACTCATCGGAGGTTGGCATGAAAATGCGCAATGCAACATTGGTATTGGCGTTAGCCGCGGCGTGGGGGATCGCAGCCCCTGCTGCTGCACAAGAGCAAATTGACGCGGAAGCCGCGCCGGAAACGGTTCTGCCCGAAGTGCAGGTGAACGTCGCGCCCCGGCTGGATCTTCCCAGCGAAGAAACCGGTTCCTACACCGTTCGCAGCTCCAGTTCCGCCACCGGGTTGGATCTGAGCCTGCGCGAGACGCCGCAGTCGGTGTCGGTCATCACGCAGGAGCAGATGGACGACTTTCGCCTGATTTCCATCAATGACGTGCTGGACAACGTGCCGGGCATCACGGTCGAGCGCGTCGAGACCGACCGCACCTATTACTCCGCGCGCGGTTCCGACATTACCAACTTCCAGGTCGATGGCATCGGCATTCCCATGCCTTACGGCCTGATCGATGGCGATATCGACACTGCGGTGTATGACCGCATCGAGGTTGTCCGCGGCGCCAACGGGCTGATGTCGGCGACCGGCAATCCCTCTGCCACCGTTAACTTCATCCGCAAGCGGCCCACCGCCGACTTCAATGCTTCGGTCGATGTCTCGGCCGGCTCGTGGAATAATTATCGGCTGGAATCCGACGTTTCCGGCACGCTCAACGAAGCCGGAAATTTGCGCGGTCGGGCGGTGGTCGTCAAACAGGACAAGGATTCCTATCTCGACCGCTACCAGCACGACAAGACCGTGCTGTACGGCATCCTCGAAGCCGATCTCGGCGACAGCACGTTGCTCACCATCGGCCACACCTACCAGGAAAACGACGCAGACAGCCCCTTGTGGGGCGCGTTGCCGCTGATCTATAGCGATGGCCGCCGCGTCCATTACGACGTCTCCGCCAGCCCTGCCACGGACTGGGCGTACTGGAAATCGAAGGACAACCGCACATTTGCCGAGCTGGCGCACGATTTCGCCAATGGCTGGCAGGCCAAGGCGGTACTGACGCGGCGCGAAAACACCGAGGACAGCAATCTCTTTTTCGTAAATGGCATAACCGCCGACAGCATGACGACCTTCCCCAGCCTTTACGAGATGGAGAACGAGCAGTGGATTGCGGATGTTTACGCGAAAGGGCCGTTCAGCCTCGGCGGGCGCGAACACGACCTGACGGTAGGCGCCAGCTGGTCGAAATCCGATCTCGAGGCGGAGTCGCGGTACGGAACCTCGGTCGGGACGGCAATCACGCTGCAGGAGGTTCTGGCCGGTTCGTCGCCGAACACCACCTATCCGACCGTGGGCGGTGAAGCCGATTTCCGCGACAAGCGCAGCAGCCTCTACGGCGCGGCGCACTTCAATGTGACCGACCGGCTGGACCTCATTGGCGGCGCGCGCGTCACCGGCGTTAAAAGCGAAGGCGAAAGCTACAGCGTGGCTCACGAGTACGAACACAAGGGCGAGATCACGCCCTACGCCGGCATTGTGTATGCCTTGACCGACGTGCATTCCGCCTACGCCAGCTACACGGATATCTTCAACCCGCAGACGCAACTGGGCGCAGATCTCAAGCCGCTTGCGCCGCTTGAAGGCAAGAACTACGAGGCAGGCATCAAGAGCGAATGGCTGGGCAAAAAGCTGAACAGCACGTTCGCCGTTTTCAAGAATACGCAGGACAACGTGGCGGAATTCGCCGGAACCGTTTCCGGATTATCGACCTATCGCGGCATCAGCGCCGACACCAAGGGGTTTGAAATCGACGTCGCGGGCGAAGTCACGGATCGCCTGAAAGTGCAGGGCGGCTATACAGCGATGTCTATCGAGGGCGACGATGGCGAAGACGTGAAAACCTACACCCCGCGCCATATTTTCAATCTCTCGACCACCTACCGCGTGCCGATGGTGGAAGGCCTGAAGGTGGGGATGAATATCAACTGGCGAGGCGATATTTACCGCGAGGTTTCCGGATTCCGCGTTTATCAGGAAAGCTACGCATTGGTCGATCTCATGGCCGCCTATGAAATCGATAAGCGCACCACGCTCACCCTCAACCTCGACAACGTGACGGACGAGAAATACCTGACCAGCCTGCTGTGGGATCAGAGTTTCTACGGCACGCCACGCAGCGCCAGCCTGACGCTGAGCTGGAAGTACTAGCCATCATGCGTGCATCGCTCGTCCTTCTGCATCGCTGGTTCGGACTGTTCATGGCCGTGTTCCTGTTTGTCTCCGGCCTCACCGGGGCGATCATCTCATGGGATCACGAACTGGACGAATGGCTGAACCCGCAGATGTACCAGGCCAGGAGCGGCGACGAGAGAATCACGCAATCCGCACTGGCGCTGGCGGAACAGTTCGAGGCACAGGACAAGCGCGTCATGGTCACCTACCTGCCGCTCGGCATCGAGCCCGGCCACACCCAGGGCATGTCGGTCCGGGCCAGGCCGGACCCGGTGACCGGCAAGGCGTATCCGCTCGACTACAACCAGGTGGCGCTCGATCCCGCCACCGGCGCAGTGCAAGGCAGCCGTATGTGGGGCGATGTGTCGCTCACCCGCGAAAACCTGCTGCCATTCCTCTACAAGCTGCATTACAGCCTGCATATTCCGGATGGTTTCGGCATGAAACTGGGCGTGCTGTTCATGGGGATCGTCGGCATCGTGTGGGTGATCGACAGTTTCATTGCGCTGTGGATTTCATTTCCCAACGGCAATGCCTGGCGCAAGTCGTTCGCTTTTCGTTGGAAACAGGGCGGTTACAGGCTCAATTTCGACTTGCACCGCTCGGGCGGTGTCTGGCTGTGGGCGCTGCTGCTGATACTGGCGGTCACTTCGGTATCGATGAACCTGAATTTCCAGGTGGTACGACCCGTGGTGTCACTGTTTTCCGAACTCGCGCCCAGCCCCTTTGCGATACGCGCGCCCAATCCGCCGGACCAGCCGCGCGCGCCGCACATCGGCCGCGAACAGGTGATCGCGCTGGCCAAGGCGGAAGCGGAAAAGCGCAACTGGAAGCTGCCCGCCGGGGGCGTGTTCTACAACCCGGAGGTCGGCATCTATGGCGTCGGCTTCTTCGAACCCGGTCACGACCACGGCGACGGCGGACTCGGCAATGCCTGGCTGTATTTCGACGGGCAGGACGGGCGATTCATCAGCGCGCTGGTGCCGGGTACGGGCAGCGCCGGCGATATTTTCATGCAGGCGCAGTTTCCGCTGCATTCCGGACGCATTCTCGGGCTTCCTGGGCGCATCCTGGTTTCGCTCATGGGATTGGCAGTAGCCATGCTGTCGGTCACCGGTGTCGTGATCTGGGCGCGGAAGCGAGCCGCTCGGGCTTCGCTCGCGCGCAATGCCGCACCTGCGGTCGGGGCCGATAAAAGTCAGCGCATTCCTACTCCCGCGCATGAGATTTCATAAATGACGAAAAAAGGCAGAACGATGGTCACAGAAGCTTGTCCTTACGAATTCCCGGATGTGCGTAATCCGACAGCCCAATCGAAAGAAAGGATCACAGGATGAAACAGAAATCTCGCGAATGGATGCCTTTGTCGCAACACGGCGACTGGACGGTTGAATATTGCCTGGAAGAGCGCTCGGTGCGCTTGCGATTGGGTGAAGCCAATTTATACCTGGACCGCGATGCGTATTTGCTGCTGTGGGCAACGCTGACGGAAGGGCTGGACGCGATGGAAATGGCCGACGACGAGGCCAGCCGCATTACCGACCTGTTGCTGGAGGCGGATCCGCTGACCCGCTGGTCCCACACTCGCCATTAATCGATAGAACCATAAACCCAAGGAGATAAATCACATGTCACGTTACACCGGCCCCAGGGTCAGAGTGATGCGCGCGCTCGGCGTCGAACTGCCGGGCCTGTCGCGGAAAACCACCGAAAACCGTCCCAACCCTCCCGGCCAGCACGGCGCGTCGGCGGCGCGCCGGCGCAAGTCGGACTACGGCGTCGCGCTGATCGAGAAACAGAAGCTGCGTTACAACTACGGCGTCAACGAGCGCCAGTTGCGCAGCCTGATGGTGCATGCGCGCCACACGCACGGCTCGTCCGGTGCCATCCTGTTGCAGATGCTGGAGTCGCGCCTGGATAACGTTGTTTTCCGCGCCGGGCTGGCCCCCACGCTGATCGCCGCGCGCCAACTGGTCAGTCACCGCCATTTCACGCTGAATGGCCGCATCGTCAATATCCCCTCGATGCGTTTGCGCGTCGGCGATGAAATCCAGTTGCGCGAGCGTTCGCGCAATATCCCGATGGTGGTCGAAACCATCGCCCAACCCGCATTGACGCGCCCTGAATGGTTGAACTGGGATGACAAGAAGTTCAGCGCAAAAATCACCCGTCTGCCGGAAGCGGACGAGGTGCCATTTCCCATCGACATCCAACTGGTGGTGCAGTACTACGCAATGCTTGTTTAGCCGTCGTTCAGACATCCCTGAATTTCCATTTGAAAGCTGCCGATTGGCAGCTTTCCTTTTTAGGTTTACATTAATCGCTGATGCGACAAGCTGAGGAATTAATAATGAACCAGAAAATGCTTGAACACCTTGGAGAGCATGCCGATAAATACCCCAGTAATCTTGAGCAGAAATATCCGCATGTTTTCCAGAAAATGGTCGAGCTATGGGGTACTTCGAACATGCGCCCCTATTTCGATGAGCTGATCATGAGCAACCGCCCCAATCGTCTCGGATTCCCGCCCGAAGTGGTCACCGAGATCTGGGCACTCAGCAAGGTCTATTCGACCTTGCATCCCGAGCATGAGCCGCCGGAAACCATTTCCGCTTTCGGCGATATCTGGAGCGCGGATATCGACGCGGCGCGTGATACCTGGAAGTCGGAGGCTGCAGAGAAAAAAGCCAGCGACAATTCACAGTAGCCGGTTTGCCACCTTTCTCACGAGGGAGGTGGCGATTTGTTAAACTGCAGGTAACATTTGAACAGAGGCCTGCTGCATGAAATCCCCTCGCAAGACCGCTTCTCCCCGCCAGTATCCTTTGAATTCCGAGGAACACTCCATCGACAAGTCGCTTGCCAATCACCTGATCTATACCAGCGGCAGGCACGCCGAGGCTGCAACCACCCGCGATTGGTACGAAACCACATCCCATACCGTGCGCGACCATCTTATCGAGCGCTGGGTGGAAACCGTCGAGACTTATTACGACAAGGATCCCAAGCGCGTCTATTACCTGTCGCTGGAGTTCCTGATCGGCCGCATGCTGTCCAATGCAGCGCTGAATCTCGGTATTGACGGTCAGGTGCGCGATGGCCTGAAAGCGCTGGGGCAGGAGATGGAAACGATCAAGGAAGTTGAAACCGATGCTGCGCTCGGCAATGGAGGCCTCGGGCGTCTGGCGGCGTGCTTTCTTGATTCGATGGCGACGATGGACTTGCCCGGCATGGGCTACGGCATCCGCTACGAGTACGGCATGTTCAACCAGCACATCGAGCACGGCCAGCAGGTCGAGCATCCCGATAACTGGCTGCGCTACGGCAACCCATGGGAGTTCCAGCGTCCGGAACGCTTGTATCCCGTCAAGTTCTACGGTCACGTGGTGGAATTCCAGACGCAGGATGGCAGCATCGAGCAGCACTGGGTGGATTGCGAGACCGTGATGGCGATGGCCTACGACATGCCGGTACCCGGGTACAACACGGAAACGGTCAATAACCTGCGGCTATGGTCGGCCAAGGCCACACGCGAGTTCAACCTGGACTCCTTCAATGCCGGCGATTATGTCGGGGCGGTGGAAGACAAGACCAGCACCGAGAACCTGTCCAAGGTGCTTTATCCCAACGACACCTCGATGATGGGGCGCGAACTGCGGTTGCGCCAGCAGTACTTCTTCGTGTCCGCGTCGATCCAGGACATCCTGCATCGCTTCACCATCGAGCACAATTCCAGTTGGGACATGCTGCCGGACAAGGTCGCCATTCAGCTTAACGACACGCATCCGGCCATTGCCGTGGCAGAAATGATGCATGCGCTGGTGGATATTTTCCATCTGAAGTGGGAGCGCGCCTGGAACCTGACCACGCGCATTTTTGCCTACACCAACCACACGCTGATGCCCGAGGCGCTGGAAACCTGGCCGGTCGAGATGTTCGAGCGCGTATTGCCGCGGCATCTGGCCATCATTTACAAGATCAATCATTACTTCCTGCATGACGTGAATCACCGTTTCCCCGGCGATACCGAATTGCTGACGCGTGTATCCATCATCGATGAAGACCATGGCCGCCGCGTGCGCATGGCGCATCTGGCGGTGGTCGGCAGCCACACAGTCAACGGTGTCGCGGCGATCCATAGCGATCTCTTGAAAACCACGCTGTTCGCGGACTTCAACCGCATTTTTCCCGGCAAGATCATCAATGTCACCAACGGCATCACGCCGCGCCGCTGGCTGAATCAGTGCAATCCGATATTGACCGAGCTGATTGCCTCGCGCATTGGCCCCGGCTTCATCAAGGATCTTTCGCAACTGGAAAAGCTTGCGCCCTTTGCCGAGGATGCCAGCTTTCGCAAGCAATTCATGCAGGTCAAACAGGCCAACAAGCTGCAACTGGTCGAGCGTATCCATCATCGGCTGGGGATGAAGGTCGATCCGGAATCGATGTTCGACGTGCAGGTGAAGCGCATACACGAATACAAGCGGCAATTGCTCAATGTGCTGCATGTGATCACGCTGTACAACCGCATTCGTGCCGGCAATACCCAGGGCATGACACCGCGCACCGTGATCTTCGCCGGCAAGGCGGCGCCTGGGTACAAGATGGCGAAACTCATCATTCGCCTGATTCTCGACGTGGCCGGCATCGTCAACCGTGACCCGGCCATCAACGGCTTCCTGAGAGTGGTGTTCCTGCCCAATTACGATGTATCGTCGGCGGAACGCATTTTCCCCGCCAGCGATCTTTCCGAACAGATTTCCACGGCCGGCACCGAGGCCTCGGGCACCGGCAACATGAAAATGGCGCTCAACGGCGCGCTGACCATAGGCACGCTGGACGGCGCCAACATCGAGATCCGAGAGGAGGTGGGCGAGGACAACATCTTCATCTTCGGACTGACCACCCAGCAGGTCGCCGAGCTGCGCGTCCGCGGCTATAACCCGTGGGAGTACTACAACGCCAACGCGGAACTGAAGCAGGCGCTGGACATGATCGCCGATGGGTTCTTCTCGGTAGAGGAGCCGGAGCGCTACAAGCCGATCTACGAAACCCTGACCTGGAACGGCGATTACTACCTGCTGCTTGCCGACTACGCCAGCTACGTGAAAACGCAGGATGAGGTGAGCACCATGTATCGCAACAAGGACGAATGGGCGCGCCGCGCCATTCTCAATGTGGCGCGCATGGGCAAGTTTTCCAGCGACCGCACCATCCGCGAATACGCCCAGAAAGTATGGGGCGTGCAGCCGGTGGAGCG
>CAMLME010000018.1 GCA_946481235.1 uncultured Methylobacillus sp.
ATCACGAGCTTCTTGCCGTCCTTGGAAAACTCGATGCCTTCGGTTTCCGGGCCGCCGGTGATCTCCTGAACGACCTTGCCTTGTTTCAGGTCGACCACGGAAATCTTGGCCGGTACTTTGTCTTCGTCATCATCGTCGTCTTCAACGGGGGCTGCGCCCGGCTTGGGAGGAGGCCCGCCCTTGGAGCTGGGCTCGTAGGAAATATAAACCTTGTCGCCCAGCACGCGGACGAACTCGGGGTTTTTGCCGATGGGAATATGTTTTACGGCCTTGCCGGTGGAGAGGTCGATGACGGCGATATTGCCGTCGTCGCGATTTGCCGTGACCAGCCATTTGCCATCCGCCGTGACGCCAATGCCGCGCGGACCCTTGGCGCCGATATCGAGGGAGCCCTTGGTTTCCATTGTCGCGAGGTCGATCACCGTCACACCGCCGTCCTGGTTGGTAACATAAGCCACGCCTTTATTACCTGCCAGTGTGCAGGAGGCGTTGCCCAGGCCAAGCGTGAGCAGCAGTGCAGCATATAAATTTTTATTGTGCGGATGTTTCATGCAGATAGTCTCCGTATTTGATGAAGGATTGCCACAGGTCATGAGCGCCTCCGTGCCCGGCGTCATGTACTGATATGAGAATCAAGCAAAGGCAAAAGGTTCCCGAGGGCGCGGAGGATTCTGGACCAGAAACTCCCCGTGCGCAAGCCGCGCCGCGACTTGATTCGGGCTGAATGATCGCCAAGCGCGATGCATCGTACTCTTTAAAAGTCCGACCGATTACCAGGCTACCTCGGTTCCATCGAAACTGATGAAGCGACCCGAGTCTTCGTCGGTAAGGCGATCAAGCACCTGGCGCATGCCGGCGATGCTTTTCTCAGCGGTGATCAGCGCATTCGGCCCGCCCATGTCGGTCAGTACCCAGCCCGGATGCAGCACGACCGCTCGTATGCCGCGCGGTGCCAGATCCAGCGACAGGCTTTTGACCACCATGTTGACCGCGGCCTTGCTGGAACGGTAGAGATAGCAGTCGCCGCTGGTATTGTCGGCCATGCTGCCCATCTTGCTGCTGACCGTGGCGACCGTCTTGCCGCTGCCCAGCTCAAGATTGGAAACGAAGGCTTCGGTAATCTTCATCGGCGCCATGGTATTGACCAGGAATGCCATCATCCACGCATCATAGTCGGTGTGTCCGAATCCGCCGTGGCGATCCGGGTAGATGCCGGCATTGTTGATGATGAGGTCGATAGGTATGCCGCGCAGCTGCTGTGCCAGCGCATCGATGGCCGTCAATTCCGCCACGTCGAGCGCATGCAGTGTTACCCGTCCTTGCGCGGTGTCAGCCAATGCCTGCAATTCGGTGGCTTCCTGCGGCGCACGGCAGCAGGCCAGCACGCGCCAGCCGGCAGCGGCGTATTGCTTTGTAAATTCGAGTCCCAGGCCACGGTTGGCGCCGGTAATCAGTAAGGTAAACATAGGTTCTCCATTCGTTTCAGTCCTGGCCAGGAATCAGTGCGACCAGGTCGGTTATCCTTAGCTCGCGCGATAAGTCCTCGCTCCGTTAGCACGGTTGTCCATGCGTTGATCATGCCATCCATTTTTTTCGATAACCAGTTAGCGCTTCCAGTTCACCAAACAGCAAATTATCCAGCGCAGTCTGGGTCGTCATGTTGTCGAGTTATTGAATGCTGATTGCACGAAGCCATCAGGATCACCTGCCTGCAATCGTTCATGCCAGCGCTTTCGCAAAATGATGCGAGGTGATCTGCATCTTGCGGCCGAGATATAGCCGGTGCGCGTCGTGCCGCTGCACGCCGGAATCTAGATGAAATTGCCGGCAGCCGAGGTTGTCCGCTTCGGCCATCAGCCAGTCCAGCAACATGCCGCCATAGCCATGCCTGCGTGCCGATTCGCGTGTAACAAGATCGTCGAGATAAAAAGTTTTGCCCCATGCAAGGAACTCCGCTATTCGATAGCCGGCCGCCGCCATCACTTCCCCGCCTGCGGCAATATAGACGAGCACGTAGCCATGATTCCGCATCTGGCGCTGCACCTGCACGACAAACTCCTCCTCGCTCAAATGCGGCCGCAATTCGCCCATCGCGGCATAGCAGGTGCGAATCTCGCTTTCGGTGATGGCTGTGCGGATATCCATGGTCTGTTCCATATTGTTTGAAAAGGACTTTTTATGATCTTAGCGGTGTTTTAGGGCCGTTCCGCATTAAAGTAAATTACCGTTAGTCGGTTGAAAGTGCCGTTAGTCGGCCTGAACATAATCGTTTGGAACTTTCTTCCGATAATGTCAATGTATCAAAGGCAAACCCATCGAAAGGTGGGGACGCAAAGTCTCCGGTCTAAGGGAATTATCCTACGACAGCGGGACTGCCGGGGCGGGTTTAAGTCGCCATCCTCGTCAGACCATCTTCCATTTCCTGGACGGTTTCTTAGCTTCATTGCCTCGACTGATTCGCATCTGGTGTTGTCTGCCTGCCACAAAGCTTCTGCAGAATGGCGCACCGAGGGAGGAGTCAGTCACATTCATACACCCGGGTCTTTATCCAATCAGGTTTATTGTTTGGCCTGACCTGGTCTGTATGAACTGCACGTTCACGTTCAGCGATCAAGAACAAGGACAAGAGCAGCTCCAGCAAATCCGCTCTTCGCGGTCAAGTCGGAACTCGCCGTTGCCATGCGTGGGTGAAGCCTTATTAAACCTTTTGCCAGGAGTCTCTCATGAAATTGAACAAACAATGGTTAGCCGCCGGAATCATCATTGCGCTTCCCTTGGGCGCAACAGCGGAAACGCTGGTGACCGACGCCGTTTTTGGACCTACCAGTTTCTGGTATACGCCGATTCCACTGGATGCGCCTCTGCATTCCAATTCCGCAAATTTCGCGAAGGAAATCCTGCGTCAAAAAGCGACCTATTACGGTACCGTCACCATCAATACCAAGGACTACACCAGCCCCGTGTATACCGCCGCCGCCAGTGCTCCGACGGTAAAGGTGACGCAATGGGATTGCCAGAAAAAGGGCTACTCGGATGCCAGCCTCGCGGAGCAATGGGCAGCGGTTCCTATCCCCAGCTACGCCGTGCCTTCCCGTGGAACCGACGCGGAAATGACGATTTACCAGCCCTCGACCGATACCGTCTGGGAATTCTGGCAAGCCAAGAAGGTGGACGGCCAGTGGTTCGCCTGCTGGGGCGGCCGCATGCAGCAAGCCTCGCAAAGTGATGGCGTGTTTTACAAACACTACGGTACGACCGCCACCAGCCTGCCTTTCCTGGGAGGGCAAATCACTGCCGAAGAATTGCAGCGAGGTGAAATTCGCCACGCCATTGGGTTTTCGGTCGTGGATGCCGAACACAACACGACCTTCTCCTGGCCGGCGCATCGCTCCGATGGATACAACCCCACCAATGTCGCCAATCGTATTCCGGAAGGGCTGCGCTTCCGGCTCGATCCCAGAGTCAATGTCGATGGTTTGTCGATGAGCAGGGCCGGCAAGATCATCGCCAAGGCCGCGCAGAAGTACGGTTTCGTAGTGTGGGACAGGTCGGGCGCTTTGGCCTTGCGGGCACAAAATTCCGTTTCATATACTGCGCTGGGCCAGCCCGATCCTTATCCCACACTCTTCGGCGGTCTTCCGAACTATGCTGTGCTGAATGGATTCCCCTGGGACAAGCTGCAATTCATGCCCATGGATTATGGCAAATACACATCTACCACTTCCACCACCTCAGATACCTCCACGACTACTACAACCACGACCACAACTACCACTAAATCCAGACCGGTTAAATCAAGACGTAAATAAAGATATTCCGTTGATGAAATAAGGGAAGGGATCGCACAGGCGATCCCTTTTTTTAGCTTTGTTGCAGGATTGAGGTATTACACGCTGAGGGTTGGCTCATCCATCAGCGCAATTTGTTCGCGCAGTTCCAGGATACGGTTTTGCCAGTAATGCTGGGTATTGAACCAGGGAAAATTCATGGGAAAGGCCGGATCGTCCCAGCGACGGGCGAGCCATGCGGAATAATGGATAAGCCGCAGGGTGCGCAATGCCTCGATCAGATGCAGTTCGCGCGGGTCGAATTCGCAAAAATCCTCATAGCCGGCCAGCACGTCGGACATTTGTCGCGTCATGTCGCCGCGTTCGCCGGAAAGCAGCATCCACAGATCCTGTATCGCCGGCCCCATGCGGCAATCGTCGAAATCGACAAAATGCGGGCCGTCGTCCGTCCACAGCACATTGCCGGGGTGGCAGTCGCCATGCAGCCGGATACGATTGACGTTGCCGGCCCGGGCGAAGCAGTGGCGCACACCGTCCAGTGCTTGATCGACAACGCTGCGGTAGGCCGCATCGAGGTCTGCCGGGATGAATCCATGCGACAGCAAATAATCGCGCGGCTCTTCACCGAAGCTGGCGATATCCAGCGTAGGTCGGTGCACGAAATCGGCAGTGGAACCGATGGCGTGGATGCGCCCGATGAAGCGCCCTAGCCATTCCAGAGTCTCGGGGTCACCCAGTTCTGGAGCGCGCCCGCCGCGCCGCGGGAAGAGGGCGAAGCGAAAACCCTCGTAGAAAAGCAGCGATTTCCCATCGGTAATCAGCGGAGCAACTACCGGGATTTCGCTTTCCGCCAGTGCCTGAACGAAGTCGTGCTCTTCCTGTATGGCCGCGTCGCTCCAGCGGTGCGGGCGATAGAACTTTGCCACCAGTGGCGGCGCGTCTTCCATGCCGACCTGGTAAACGCGGTTTTCGTAACTGTTGAGCGCAAGCAAGCGGCCGTCGCAATGAAGGCCCAGGCTTTCCAGCGCATTCAGGATGAAGTCGGGCGTGAGCTCGGAAAATGGAGTGGGGTGATCGGCCATGCCGGCATTCTACAGGCAGCAGGCCGGACGGCGGCAAAGCCTATTTAACAGCGTCCAAATCGGGGCAGAGCGAGCCGGGAAGATCGGTGAGGCGGTATTTCCCCTCACGTACAGCATTGGCTACCGTTTCCAGGTTCTGGCTTTCGAGCATCTGCAGAATACGTTCCTTGATGGGCTTCCAGACCGGGTGCATCGGGCAGGCCGTTTCATCGCTGCATACCTTGAGCCCGAGCAGGCACTCCTTGGTGAACCCGGCGCCTTCGGTAATGTTGATCACGTTCATCAAGCTCAGCTTTTGCGGAGCCTCGGACAAGCCGAAGCCGCCGAGCCGGCCGCGATGGGACGTGAGCAAGCCCCCTTTGCACAGCGATTGCAGGATTTTTGCCAGGTATGCGGATGGCACATCCAGGCTGGCAGCGATTTCACGGCTCAGCAGTGGCCCTTCGCCGCCATGCAGGGCGATGTAAACCAAAGACTGAATTGCATATTGGCTCGTATGGGAAAGCAGCATATTTAAGAACTCTGGATATTTATGTCCTATTACGATTTTATAGGAAAACATCCGCTATCCCAAGTACTTATTTTCCCGGTTTATTTCGGCAAAAACTCCTACAGCCGAATCGGAATAAATCCGACTTCAAACGCGAGGTGATCCGCCTAGAATTTCCAACGTGATTCATTGTTTTTAATTCGCAGAAAAACAGATTGCGACCCTTGAAGGAGGACAAAATGTCTACAGTACAAAAATCGATCGATATCAACGCGCCCGTCAATTCCGTCTACAACCAATGGACCCAGTTCGAAGATTTCCCAGCGTTCATGGAAGGTGTAAAGGAAGTTCGCCAGCTGGATGACTCGCACCTGCATTGGTGCGCTGAAATTGCAGGCAAGGATGTTGAATGGGATGCCGAAATCACCGAGCAGATTCCCGATCAGCGCATCGCCTGGCGTAGCGTGGATGGAAAGCAGAATGCCGGTGTCGTCAGCTTCCACAAGCTGAATGACGGTTCGACCCGCGTCATGGTGCAGATGGATTACGATCCGGAAGGCACCATGGAAAATGCCGGCGATGCGATAGGCCTTCTCTCGCATCGTGTCGAAGGCGACCTTGAGCGTTTCAAGGATTTCCTCGAAGCGCGCGGCACCGAAACCGGCGGCTGGAGAGGGACGATACGTCCGTCCTGATCTTGTTTATTTAGCGGGCCTTAACCAAGGTTTTGTGCAGTGCCAGTTTGGGTTATGGCGGTGCGAGAAGTCTGAATTGCTCATCCGACTTCTGCGCGCCCGACCCAAACTGGCAGGCGCAAGCCTTCCCTATAACCCCGTCAACCGCGGCTCGGCAACGACGACGCTCACCGCCGTAAAGCCACGCGAAAAAGCCGCATAAGATTTACATGCCAGATACCGCAGCCGACATCGAGCCGGATCAGCCGGCTGCATCAGATGCGCCACTCATGGCAGGGCTGGTGCTGGCGGCGGAAACAGGCGGACTACGTTACGTCGCCGACAACATTCCCGGCTTCAGCCGCAAGCAGACGAGAAGCGGCTTTCGATATCTGGATACCGCTGGCAAGCCATTAAACGACCCCGCACAGATCGCCCGCATCAAATCCCTCGCTATCCCCCCGGCCTGGACCGACGTCTGGATCTGTCCCGCTAAAAACGGTCACCTGCAAGCCACCGGTCGCGATGCACGCGGCCGCAAGCAATACCGCTACCACAAGAACTGGCGCGAGGTGCGCGACGAAGCCAAGTACGAACGCATGATAGGCTTCGCCATGCTGCTCCCCGCCATACGTGCCCGGCTAGAAGAAGACATCCGTCGCCCGGGCTTGAGCCGCGAAAAAGTCATCGCCACCATCATCCGCCTGCTCGACGTGACGATGATCCGAATCGGCAACGAAGAGTATGCCCAGGCCAACAAATCCTTCGGCCTCACCACGTTGCGCAACCGCCACGTCACCATCGAAGGCGCCGCCATCGAATTTAATTTCAAAGGCAAAAGCGGCATTGCGCATACCATCCGCATCACCGAACCGCGCCTTGCACGCATCGTCCGGCGCATGCGCGAATTGCCGGGGCAGGAGCTGTTCCAGTACGTCGACAGCGAAGGTGCGCGCCACTCCATCGGCTCGGCCGATGTAAATGATTACCTCAAAACCATCACCGGCGAGAACTACACCGCCAAGGATTTCCGCACCTGGTCCGGCACCGTCCAGACTGTCATCGCGCTTAAAGCGCTCGGGCCGTCCGAAACCGTTACGGATGCAAAAAAGAAAATACGTGTAGCCATCGAAGTGGCTGCCAAAAAGCTCGGGAATACGCCGACAATCTGCAGGAAGTGCTATGTGCATCCAGCGGTGCTGGAGGCTTATGAAAACGGGGTTTTGTATGAGGTTGCGGAGAAGAGGTTAAATGGAGAGATGCAGCCATTCATTGATGGGGAGGAGGCGTTTGCATTGGAGTTATTGCAGCATGCGTTGACGAGGCATTAGGATACCTGCTTTACGCTTAACCCTTTAACCAGCAATCGCAGGAGATATCTCAAGCAATGTATTCATCGACATTCATCTTTGCCAAGAAGCAGTTTGATAATGACTTCTATCGCCTCGATCAGGCAATTGCAGAGGCCGCAAAGGAAATTCCTGGATATATGGGCGAAGAGGCTTGGGAGAACCCAGGTACCGGACTGGTTTCGAATGTCTACTATTGGGAAACTCTGGAGGCCCTGCAAGCTTTGGTTACGCACCCTAAGCACTTGGAAGCAAAAGCTGCTCAAGAAAATTGGCTGGATGGCTATCAAGTCATTATTTCTGAAGTCATCAAGACTTATGGCGATTCCAAGCTTACGAACTTGCCTACAGCTAAGCTTCCCCTTTGAAGCGTCGTCAGTGTGAATCCTGCCTTCTTGCAACTCCCTGTGAATTTACCCATTCCTGCCGATGATGGCGCTGCGGCGCATCTTACGGGTTTGCTATTGCCTGACCTGGAGTTGCCGGGTACGGATGGCTCCTGCACTAAACTCGCCGGGCTACATGGGCGCTGGGTGATCTACATTTACCCCATGACCGGGCGTCCGGATGTGCCGTTGCCTGACGGCTGGGACGGTATTCCCGGCGCGCGCGGCTGTACGCCGCAGTCGTGTGGTTTCAAGGATCATTTTGTCGAATTGCAGCGCTTGCGGACGGGCGTGTTCGGCTTGAGCACGCAGGCGAGCGATTACCAGCGCGAGGCGCGCGACCGGCTGCATTTACCGTTCGAGCTGCTGAGTGATACGGAGTTGAAGCTCAAGGCATTGCTGCGCCTGCCGACCTTCACCGTTGCTGGCATGGAGTTGTACAAGCGACTCACCTTGATTGTCGAGGATGGGGTGATTGTGAAGGTGTTTTATCCGGTGTTTCCTCCTGACAGGAACGCGGACGAGGTGCTGGCCTGGTTGCGACTAGGCGCTTAGCGCCTCGATTCTACCCAATCGCCGCTTTCAATTTCCCCAATGCTTCCATCACCAAGCTTCGCGGCGCGCCGATATTCATCCGCATGAATCCCGAGCCGCCCATGCCGAAGGCGACGCCGGGCGAGAGGCCGAGGCCGGCTTCGTGGATCATGAAGCGTTTCAGCTCCGCGTCGTCCATGCCAAATTCGCGGCAGTCCAGCCAGATCAGGTAAGTGCCTTCGGGTTGGATCAG
Source organism: uncultured Methylobacillus sp. (assembly GCA_946481235.1). Next base: position 8,557 of record CAMLME010000018.1, read on the forward strand.
GCGGATTTTCGGCAATTCCTTTTCGATGTAGTCCGTAACTTCATCGCGGGTCTGCTGCAGATAGGCCATCAGGCTTTCCAGCCACGGTGCGCCTTCGCGGTAGGCAGCTTCGAAGGCAACCAGGCTGAAGGGGTTGCCGGCGGTCATGTGCACCATGTCCAGCACCTTGTTGATCTTCGCGCGGCGTGCGGGGTCGGGGACAATCAATGCGGAAAGGCCGAGCCCGGGGATGTTGAAGGTTTTGCTCGGGGCGATGGCGGTGACGATATTCGTGACGTCGTCGGTCAGCGTCGCGAGGGCATGGTGGCGGTATTCCGGATAGATCAGGTCGGCGTGGATTTCGTCGGCCAATATCGTGAGGTCGTGGCGGCGGGCGATGTCGAGCACGCGTTTGAGTTCTTCCGGCTGCCAGACGCGCCCGACCGGGTTGTGCGGTGAGCAGAGCAGCAGCAGTTTGGCTTCTTGCGCGCATTGTTCCAGGTGCTCGAAATCGATGCTGTAGCGACTATTGTCGAGCTTGAGCGGATTCTGCACGAGCCGCCGCCCGGTTTTGGTAGCGGCCGAGAAAAACGGAAAATACACCGGCGGCTGCACGATGACGCCTTCGTCCGGTTCCGTCAGCGCCATCGCCACGGCATTGAGCGAAGGCACCACGCCGGGCACGAGCACGATCCATTCGCGCTGGATGGCCCACGCATGGCGCGTCTTCATCCAGTCGATCAGCGCGGCGTACACGCCCTCTGGCGGCAGGGTGTAGCCGTAGATGGGGTGCGTGGCGCGTGCTATCAGCGCGCGGGTGACGGCTTCGGGCGCAGCGAAATCCATGTCAGCCACCCACAGCGGCTGCACGTCGCTGGTGCCGAAATAGGCTTCGCGGCCATCGTATTTGAGCGCACTTGTGCCTTCGCGCGGGATCACGCGGTCGAAATCGAAACTCAACGCACCTTCTCCCACACCGTGACTTCAGAGATTGTGTGCTGGAATTTACGGCGCGTTTCGCGGATGACGAAAGGCACCTCCAGCGGGCCCTGGACCAGCCGGAAATGTGGCCCGAGTTCGATTTTCAACCCGTCGAGCGTGCTCATGTTTTCGCCGGATTGCTTGAATCCGCCTATCCATTCTTCGCGTGGGGTGTGTTCTTCCAGCCAGGTGTAGGGCGAGGCGATCAGCAGCAGGCCGCCGGGGTTGAGCCGCTCGTGCACGGTGCCGAGGAACTTGCGCGGGCTGTAGAGGCGGTCGATCAGGTTGGCGGCGAGGATGAGGTCGTAGCCGGCAAAATGCGGTTTCAGGTTGCAGGCGTCGCCCTGGAAGAATTCCACCTTGTCGCGCACATCATCCAGCCCAAGATCGGACAGCCTGCGTTCCTTGTAGAACACCAGTTCGCCTTCGTCGGCGAGGGTGTAACGCAGCACGCCCTGCTGCGCGAGTTGCACGCCCAGCCCGATAAAGCGCGCCGAGAAGTCGATGCCGGTGACATGCTCGAAGTGTTTTGCCAATTCAAAGGTTGCGCGGCCGGCAGCGCAGCCGAGATCCAGCGCGCGGCGCGCCGGTTTGCCTTGCATGGCCGCAATGGCGATTTCGCTTAATGCCTTGGAGAAATTCGGCACGTTGTAATAGATGTCGCCATAGTGGAATTCGGCGTATTCCGACAGCATCTTGTCGGTTTCGTAATGCGAGGCGGGCATCGCTTCGGGCGGCTCGTTATCCGAAATCACATAGCGGAAACCGGCATGCTGGAAGAAATGGCGGCGGAAGGCATAGCGGGCGCTTTTCAAGGATTCGTTGCCGCATGAAACCCACGAGCCGCCCTTCATCAGGTTGTGGCGGTTGTCGTAGGTGGGCACCGTGAAGTCGTCATAAAGCGGGTGCACCTTGAAGCCGTCGAACGGATAGATCGGCGTTTCCGTCCATTGCCACACGTTGCCGACCACGTCGTACAACTCACCTTGGCGGAATTGGGTGACCGGACAGGAAGAGGCGCAATGGTCGAGATGAATGTTTGCTGCAGCAGGTCGGTCGGCCGGGACTTCCGAAAGTCCGGCAACCTCATGCAGGCGATACCACTCGTCTTCAGTCGGCATGCGCACAGGTTGGCCGGTTTCGGCTTTTTTCCAGTTACAGAAGGCCTTGGCTTCGTGATAATTCACTTCCGCCGGCCAATCCCACGGCATCGCGACTTCTTCCGTCATCAAACGCAGCCGCCAGGCGCTGCCGTCTGGCACCCAGAAAGTGGGATGCTGCACTTTGGTGTAGTCCTTCCAGTGGCGGCCTTCGTCTTCCCAGTAGCTGTCGTTGCCGTAACCGCCGGCTTCGACGAACCCGAGGAATTCATGGTTGCTGACCAGGTAACGACTGACCTGGAACGCCGGTACTTCGGCTTCATGGCTGCCGTATTCGTTGTCCCAACCGTAAGTTGGATCAGATGCCGGCTTGCCCAGCCGTACCGAACCGGCGGGGATATCGACGATATCGTTGTGCGGCGCGTCGCCACTGACTTGGCAGGGTAGCCACTCCGGGTGCGGCTTCACGTAATGCAATGAATGCTGCCGGATCAGGACGGACGAGGTTTCGAGATGGATGCGTTCGTGTTCGATGCCCATCAGGATCGGCCACCACGGATGATCCCAGTCTATGGGCAGCGCGAGCGGCGTGTTCGCGATCACTTCATCGATTACCCGGCGCATCTCGGCGCGGTAAGTGCGCACTTCGGCCACGGTCGGCCATTTGTAGTTGGTTTCGTCGAGATCGTCCCAGCTCATTTCATCGACGCCGATGGCGAACATCGATTCAAAATCGGGGTTGAGACGTTGCGGCACCAGCCCGGCCAGCACGAGCTTGTTGATGAAAAAGGTCGCGGTATGGCCGAAATAGAAAATCAGCGGATGGCGCAGCGCAATCGGCTTGCGGTAAAAAGCCTCGTCGCTGGCGAGCGTTTCGAACAACTGCTCGTAGCGGTCGCATGTGGCATGGAAGTAGTCGCGGATTTCCTGACGTTTGCGTTCGGTATCGGAGCCGTTCAGCAAGGGAGTACGGTTAAAAAGAGTTCTCATGGTCAAGCATAGTCAATCGTTAGCGGCAATGGTTCGATTAAACATCATGCCGATGACGATGTCATGCTTAAGTCGCAACTATGTGGACATAGAGGTAGGATGGATGAGCGGAAGGCGTGATTCGCCGAAAGCGGACGCCGCGGGGTGAAGTGCGCTCAAGTCCCCATCTGACGAAAGTACAGGAGAGCCCGTAGCGTTGGCGTCTCTGCCAGCGCTACGGGTTGGTGTCTGGCGAACGGTGGAGTGAACCGCGACAGGCATACCTCAGGCCGAGAACTTGTTCACCGCTTTCTGCAAATCCGTCGCAAGCTGTTCCAGCGTATAAGCGGCACGCGAGGCATCCTGTACCTGCGCGTTGTTTTCACCGGCCATGCGCGCGATCTGTTCGATGTTCTGTGCGATGTCGGCGCCGGTTTTGCTCTGTTCGCGCGTTGCCATGACGATTTCTCCTACCATCCTTCGCGTGTGATCAGCGCCGCCATTGATTTTTTCCAGCGATTCGCCGGCACGGGCAGCTAGCGCAACGCCGCGCTCGGCCTGATCGCGGCAGACTTGCATGGTTTCGACCGCGCGTTGCGTTTCTTCCTGGATGGTGCCGACCATGCCGGTGATTTCGGTGGTGGATTGCGCGGTGCGTTCCGCCAGCTTGCGAACCTCATCGGCCACCACGGCAAAACCGCGGCCTTGCTCGCCGGCGCGCGCAGCCTCGATGGCGGCGTTGAGTGCGAGCAGATTGGTCTGGTCTGCGATTTCCTTGATAACGTTGAGGATCACGCTGATTTCGTCCGAGCGCCGGTCGAGATTGGAAATCAGGCTGGAGAGATCAGCGATGGACCCCGCAGTCTTCTGCATTTCATGAATGGCATCACGCACGACGTGTTTGCCTTCCTCCGAGAGATCGCTGGCGTTGCGCGAAATTTCTTCGGTGGAATTGGCGTGCGAGGAAACTTGCGCGATGCTGGCGCTCATCTGTTCCACCGCGCCTGCGGTGGCAGTCGCCGAGTTGTTCTGGTGATGCGAGCTTTCTGCCACTTTCGCCGAAATCTTGCTCAATGACGAAGCCGAGGCCCCCACGCGCTCGGCCACGCCAAGGACGCTGCTCACGGTATCGTCGATCTTGTCGACGAAACTGTTGGTCCAGCGCCCGATATCGCCAATTTCGTCGTGCACCAGCGTATCCCAGTCCAGCCGCCGTTCAAGCGAACCGCCGCATTCGGCGGTATCCAGCAGGAAATGCGAAATACCGTCCAAACGCTTCGAAAGCGGCCTGAGCGTGGTGAAATGGAAAAGCAGCATGGCCGCAACCAACGTCACCTGTGCCAGTACCAGCATGTCGATCAGGGCAGGGTGCAGAAAAATCCAGACGCCGGAGAGCAGGGCCGCACTTCCTAGGCCAATGACTGCCAGCCGTTTGATCATGCGGTAAGGCAGCGGGCGGCGGCGATACACCTCTTCCAGGTCGCCTTCGCACATCATCCCCCAGCGGTCGGGCGAGCCGGGCATCTCGAAAGTGAGGCCCTTGCCGACGACAGGGATGTGACGGTAATCCGGATACCCGGGATAAGTGACGAACAGGTTCTGCCCGCGCCGGATGGTTTCGCGCACGCCGGGGTGGAGGTCGTTGGTCGCTGGGTCGGTAAAGCGCAGTTCCAGCTCGGTATGGTTGCTGACCTTGACGGTGCCGAAAGAGGTGCGAACACCGCTTTTCAGATTATCGCCGCCGGTGAATGCGCCGTCCTCGAAGCGCGAGCGCGACAGCGCGGTGCCAGGTTTGATGGCAGGGTCGAAGCGGGACTCGACCATGAAAACGTAATTGTCGCCGGAGTCGCGGTAAACATGCCCGGCCTCGCGCTGGATGATGTCGCTCATCGCATCGTTGGGAATGCGCCCGCACAGGCAGCCCACGGTTTTTCCGCTGCGCACGATGGGCTGGTAGAACATCAGCGTCACCGCATCGTGAAACTTGGAGGAAGTCGGGCCGATGTCCTGCGTTAGCGGGTCAAGGTAAGGCCCATGCAGAAAGCGCGCTTTCAGGCCTTCCGACAATGCCTTGGGGTTCAGGTCGTTCTTGCCGATATGCCTGGCGCAAGTGGAAGCGAGCACTTTGCCGGCAGTGTCGACAACGAACAGCTCGGAATAATCCTCCGCATGCGACAGCCACTCCGTCAGCAGCGCCTGAAGGTTGTCGTTCTGCTCTTCAGCAATTTGCCGCGCCAGCGCCCCCAGGAATTCCCAATTGCCATCCGCCCAATGAATGAGATGCTGGCGCCGGGTATGCGCAATGCCTTCAAACGTTTTCTCGACAACCGGGTAAGTCTCGCGATTCAGCCAGCACGACCAACCCATGCGCAGCTTCCCGGTCGCCCCCAGCCACGGCAACCAGCGCCGCTCGGTTGATGAAAAATCTGCCTCGTAACTTTTCAAATGCATTGCGTTTCTCCTCCGCTCTCGCCGATCTTTGCCGACTAGTTTTTTTACGGTACGCATGGACGAAAAAAAACGCCCATAACCCACAGCGATGAGAATCACTGAAGTTATGGACGTCGTTGTCCGGATGGCGACCCCGCCGTTGGGGTCGCTCGTTATGGAGAGGAAATATAAACGAGTAATGTAGTCGCCACAATCAATTTGATCCGCAATCCCATAAATAGGTTGTGGCGCCCATAAAAGTACGGAGCCGGCGATTTTGGTCGGTTGCTATTCAGGCCAAAAAATTTCACTCACATCCGAGGGTGGACCAATAAAAAAGGCTCGCTTATGCGGGCCGTTTTTATTGGGTTGAAGTCAACAAGATATTCCGGATGATATTTCGCAGTGGCATCCCTAAGCAGGCAAACTGCGAGAAAACGAACGCCTTTCTTTCACGCGACGGGGCTCGTCCCCCGCATCGCGTTGGCTCTTTCTTCGATTCTCCGTGCTCTGCCGCCTATCCATTCTTCTTCGATCCGGATTGATGTTGTTTTGCCTAAATATTTGGGTAATTAATGTGATCAAAACTAGATAGATCAGCAGTCCGGCAGACCAATATAAAATTTCCACGGCGTGTCCCCCAACCCAGACCATGATGAAAACTGAATGCAAGCATATTTCTTATTGATAATCTGGATCATCATGGGCAATTGTTCGCGTGCAAAGACTATGCCATTCGGATATGTCGGCCATATAAACAATGGGTTGGAAGCTACAATCTGCTTTCATGACGTTGTGTTGTAAAGAATCCTGACACGGTTAGATCTGAAAGGATTCATGACTAAGCACGACTGCAGTATTGAAGTTCCAGTCAAATCTACACCCAATAAAAACGGCCTCCAGTTCAGGAGGCCGTTTTTATTGGTGGGATTGGGTTCACCAAACAAATTGCCGGAAGACCTTAACTATCAATACAACGGATTGAAGTGTTGCCCCAGCAGTTGCTGCCGCCTTAAATCAGCAAAACATCATTAATCGTATAACCAGTGATGTATCAGCTTTGTATATCGCGGCATGACGATGTAAACCATCAACAAAACGACAATGCCGGTGACCAACAGCGTATTCAGGTAGTAGTGAGTCGGAATGCCGAGAGATCTGTAAAGTGCGCTCACGAGCAAGGTAACGCTCAGTACGAGGGGGTAAATGGCAGACCAGGTCACTAGGCTTTGCTTCCACTTTTTCGGAATTTTAGGCTTCACACCTTCCGGTGTGAACCAGAAATCCAGTCCACTCTGCACCTGATAACGGTCCTCCTCTACGATGCAGGGTTGCACCTTCTCGATGAGTCGGGCGCGCTCCTTGGAGCTCATCCAGGCGACGAGATGTTCCCGGGTATCGAAACGAATCACGACGGTATAGGTGGAAGAAGCCCCGGGGACCGGGCGAATGATCATGGCACCTAGATGGCCGGGTTGGGAGCTCGCCACCGGCACGATCTCCTGCAGCCAGTTTTCGTAATCGCTCTCATGGGTTGCGCGAACGTGATGCGTAATGACGACAGTCGCATTTTCATCGGTTTCAACAGCGATGGACATATGGATCTCCGTAATGAATTGTTTGAAACGTTTTGTTAATTACCAAAGGAAACTGATCCAGGTGGCAAGGTAATCAATATCCCCTCCGCCTGCATCGTCCACATAGCTGCTTGTGAACATGTGCACATAGGAAACGGTAGCGACCAGGTGGCGGTTCAGCTTCCATTGGGCGGCGGCTTCTGCGGTCGTCCCGACATATCTGGAGGCACCTGTGGCCGGCAGCAATACGGCACCGCCTGTCGCGTAAATCGCATCCTGCTTCGTTTGCCGCCAGATCGCATCGCTTCCTACCGTGATCGTCAGGTCTTCCCGCGGCTGAATCTGAAGTGAAAGATGGACGTCTGTCAGGTTCGCCGGGCGGAAGAAAGCGGCATCGTTGAAATAATTCGCCCGGAAGAATAGCGGATTGAAGGTTTCCAGTTTTCCATCGTTGCGATGCCTGTCGCCGCTGGCCGTATCCACCTTCAAGCCTATCCGGGGCCTCCATGCCTGGTCGTCGAATGTGTAACCCGTATCGGAAGCAAAGGTCCAGGCCGCGATGTTCTGGTCTGCGATCTCGCCCAGCTGTACGACCGTCTCCCAGTCGTGATCCCATCGGCCTGATTTTCCGAACCAACGGAAGCCGAGCGTGTGGCGGTCTTCCGTGCCCTGGGAATCGACATAACTGGCCTCTTCATTTCGATAGCCCAAGTAGTACGCATCCAGGCTGGAGCCGGACCCGCCTAGCGGCCAACTTGCATAAAGTCCGCCGAAGCTTTGCGAATGGTCGGCGCGGTCGGGCTCGTATCTGTACTCTTTTACCGGGCGTGTCATGAATCCGTAGAGTTTCTTGTTGCCATCCTTGGAATAGATGAATTGCAGCCCGTCGAACTTGATGGGCGTGTTCGGGCCGGCGCGGGTCGCGATCAATCTCCCCGAGCCGTACGTCATGGAGAACCTGCCGCCGCGAATGGTCTGCCGCTCCCCATCGGGCGTTGGCTCGCCGAAAGTGTAATCGACGAAAGCTTGCTGCAGGTCGAGCGGGTTCTGGTTCATATCGGCCTTGGGTTCCCCGCCGAACTGCAAACTCGATATTCCCTGCACAAAAAACCTCAGCCGTTCGGTCGCGTGCAGGTCGGCATGCAGCATGATCCGCTGCAAGCCATAATCGGTCTCGTCCCGGCCGCCGATCCCGAACCCCGGGTTCTGGTAATACTCGTAGCGCTCGCGTATTTCGCCCCCAAGGCTGAGATAGCTTTCGGGGTTATCTGAATCCAGCGGAATGTATTTGTAGGCATCAAAAAAATCCGTACGCCTGGCAGGGTCGGCAAGGTCCGAATACCGCTCCGTGTAGCGCAGCAGGGTGTAAGGCGGCGGCCTGGAATTAGGCGACCCGACGGGGACATCTTCCGAAAGTATCGAATCCTGCGGCCTGACCAGAACCTTCCCGGTTACCGGATCATAAGGAAGTACGTAATCGGCGGCCACGGCAGGGAAAGTCATGGCAGAGGCCAGGAGTGCAGATGCCAGCTCCCGTGGGAGCTTCAGATCGCCCAGCCCGTGCAGATTTTTGCGCATCATTTTCATCCCCAACTCAAACATATTTGCCTTGCAGCATCCTGATACCCGAAAAGGAGCCGTAGCCCCTTTTCGGGTTAAGCACTACTTCTTGGCGGTCAGCGTCGTGTACGAATTAATGAGGTTGCGATAGTC